>CALIBA010000354.1 GCA_938045435.1 uncultured Selenomonas sp. | reverse complement strand
GAACGCGACGGATGGGAGGAGGAATACGGCTGCAAGCGGCAGGGCGCAATGCAGACAGGATCGGTGCATACGATGCAGGTTTCTTTTCATTTGAAAAACCTCCGAAACGTTTTTTTTCTTCAGAACTCGATGCGAACACCGAGATTCACCTTCCACTTTTCATTGATGGCATCCGCGCCCGCCGTGCGGCTGAGATCGCCGTAGATATCCGCTCTGCCGATGCGCCGCATAAAGCCCAGTCCATACTCGAAATAGCTGTCCTGCGCCGAGTAGCTGCGGTCAATGGAGGTCGATCCATACTGCGCCCGCATGTGGAGATCTCCCTTGAACTCGTGCAGATAGGCGAGTTTCAGATAGACCGCACCGCGCTCGTCCTCGTAGCCAATCTGTGTACCGATGCGTCCGACGAGTGTTGTGACGGCATCGTTCGCGATGTGTGCGCCCGGCAAAGAACCCGCACGCATCGTGTAGTCTGCCGTGCCAATGCGTCCATAGCTTAGCTCTGCCTGTGGTGTCCAATAGAAATGCGGGGTGATAGCTATGCGGTGTCCGTATTCGACGGAGATGTTCCAGCCGTTCACGCCGTAGCCGCCCGTATATGCCGTACCGTCAAAGACGGCGGTTGCGTCGTTCGTTGTGCGTCCGTACTTTACGATGGCATCGAGGTAGGCGCCACTCGTGCCCATGTAGCTGGCATACACACCAAAGAAGTGTGCCCGATGGCTGCCGTCGAGGTCGCTGTTTCGCGCACTGCCGTTCATCATTGAGGCGGCAAATCCCGTGAAGAGCGTGCCGCCGCTGAGCGGGACGGTACGGTCAATACCGGCCTGCACGCCGCTGTAGCGTCCCTCCGTGGGATAGCTGCCGAATTCCGTCCTGCTGTCGTAGCTGCGTATCCATGCGCCGGATTCCCCGCCCATACGCAGCGCACCCATGCGCCGATGGAGGTTGTTGTTCTCGCTGCGCCATGCACTGAGTTGGGCGAGCGCCATATCCATATCTTTCACCGCTATCTGCGTTTTTCTCTGCTGCCGATTATTACAGGGCTGCTCATCCTCACATGGATAGAGGCCATCATCCAGATTGAGGCTGTAACGGTATTTTCGCGGCGCATCGCCTTTCCATTTCTCTTTTTCATCTTCTTCTATCTGCTCGCGATGACGCGTGTGCCGATTGCCAAGCAGGTCTGCATCCTCATCCCCCCGGGGCTGTTCTGGTTCGCTATACAGACGGTGATCTACGCCGTAGAGGATGCCTATCCGATCTTTGATGTACCGTTTCTGCTCTCAGGACTTTGCACGATTGCCTGTCTCCCTATCACTGTGCCGCTTTTTCTGTACTATGGGTGCACAATCGCCGCACCTCTGCTCGCTGACGATTCGTTTGATGCCGTATGGGCACCGCTTGCGTGGCTGTGTATACTCATCCTCGCACTCACAATCCTGCTGTCGCCGTTCAATGAGCTGCGGACGCATACGGCACTCTTTGTTCGTCTGAGCGGGGCGGGCGGTGGGTTTTGCTGCATCGGATTGGCACTTTATGCCATGAGTGCACGGCTGCGTCAGCGCGCGCTGCGCGAGAAGCTTGCGCGTGAGATGGAAATGACAGAGATCACACGTCAGAATGCAATACAGATGGAGGAGAATGAGCGCGCAGCACACGCCTTTCGCACACGGTTTACGGAGATGCTCACAGCAGCGCAGGAGCTGCTCGTCAAGAAGGACTATGCCGGTATTGAGCAGCTGATGTGTGATGCCGCTTCTCAGATTCATAGGCGTTATGCGCCTATCTGTGCCAATGAGACAGTCAACATCCTCATCGGCTACTGGCAGCCGGTATTTGATGGTCTCGGCGTATGCGCGGAGTATCGCATCGACATAGGTGTAAAAAACCCCATCGACCCGCTCGATCTGACGGCGATCCTCGGCAATTTGCTCCGCAACGCTGCCGAGGCATTGGAACAGCTCTCTCCCGATATGCCCCACATTCTGCGGCTTGCACTTGTGCATCATGCAGACAATCTTTTTCTTACGGTGGACAACAGTTTTAACGGAGACCTCTGTTATGATGCTGAGGGCGCCCTCCTCTCGTCCAAGCGATCCTATCGTGAGCGCGGTGTCGGGATGGAAAGCATATACGTAAGTCTCGCGCACTATCATGGCATGATGGAATTCACTGCAGAGGATGGTCTGTTCGAAGTGTCGATTGCACTAACGACAACAACCGTGCGTACGGACAATGAGGAGGTGCCCGACGCTTCATGAGTGAGTTTGAGATTCGCTTGCTGCATACGCTCGTATGTGTGCCCCCCTTCGATCTTCTGATTTTCTATATCTTTCATAATCGGCTGCGCTTTGCGCAGGCCTATGTCCTCGTCGGCTACATTCTCCTGCTCGTGCTGACACAGTTCGTTCAGATGACGGCAGGTCTGGATATGTCGCTGACGGGGCTCCTGTGCCGCCCACTTGCCGTACTCTATATGATGGTGGCGATACGTGATCACCCCCTGCGTGTGCTATCAATCGCCCTGCTCATATATCCGCTCCTGATGCTTGCGAGTACGATTGGAGCGATGGCAGAGCATTTCTTCGGTGAGGGATTGCCACCGGGGCTGTGGAAGTGCCTGCTCGTCCCCATGATTTTCCTCCTCATCCTCCCCGCCGCGCTGCATACAATCCGTCATCTGCTCACACCGATGCTGCATGTGAACGATCGGCGGCTCTGGTGTTATCTCTGCGGCTATGAGGTGATCCTCGTCGCGCTCGCCGTCGCGGCTGATCCATCGAGTACGTCGGTGCAGCCGACGATCATTGCTGCGCGGCTGCTGCTCCCGCTCGCACTCATCCAATATCTGCGCGTGTCCACACTCCTCACACGCTATGCGGAGGAAAGAAATGCATTGCATCAGCAACAGCTTCACGAGCAGATGATTCGCAAGTCCGAGGAGGTACGCTATCACACAATGCTCGCACTCTGGCGCAAATCACGCCGTATGCGCCACGATCTCAGTCATCATATGGCGATGATTGCACAACTGGCACGCGAGGGCAACCGTGTGCATCTCACAGCGTATCTGAAACAGCTTGAAGAGCAGTTTGGTGAGAGGTGTGCGAAGGAGTAAGTAGGCTGTAATGACAGAAAAGCCCCTGTATTCGCTTTGAGAGTGCGATACAGGGGGCGTTAGGAATCACTGATAAGAATGTAGTTCGTTCAATTTGCGTAGATTTTTATCCGAATTTTTCATTGAAACGGCCTACTGTTCCTTATACATCGGTTGTGCTTGAGAGTCGTTTAACATCTTCCCGTGACAATTAAACTGGCAACTTACTTGAGGAAAGACGAGAGGAAGATTAAATTGACAGGGGGTGGATTTCATGATATAGTACAGGGAAATTGCGC
>CALIBA010000353.1 GCA_938045435.1 uncultured Selenomonas sp. | reverse complement strand
AACGTCTTTACACTCCGATCAAGCAGCGCCCCACGTACCTGTAAGTTTGCATCTGTATGCCGTCCCGCCTGGCGAATAATATAGTTGAGATCAATCTTTCGATCTGCATCGCCGAAATAAAGCCCCCATACATCTGCACGTGCCTCGTCTCCTGCAAGATTCACATGCAGCTCCGAAGCCGTATGCGCTGCGCCAACCTCAACGATTGTACAGGAAAATAATCCCTGCCTGCCGACCTCTGCCGTGATGCGGCTTGCCGCTGACTGCTCCGTCGGTACAAACTGTATGAATGTCAGATCCATCTCAGCACCGTCCGCAATCTCAACACAGATTTCCTGCACGCCGCTTTCACGCAGTTCGACAATATGCCTTTTGCACTCCCCCGCTACACAGGAGAACGATAATCTCTGTGTATCGCCAAGGTGCTTCGGCGTCGGCAAATCATTGACGCCGAGCCACCCCCATGTCGGCATGGGGATCCGACTGAAAACTTCCTGCATCCCCATCACCCCATTGTCCCTTCCAACTCAATATTGACTAAATTGTTCATCTCCACCGCATATTCCAGTGGAAGCTCCTTGGCAATTGGCTCTACAAATCCGCGGACAATCATTGCCCGCGCCTCCTCCTCGTCAATGCCGCGGCTCATCAGGTAGAAAATTGCCTCATCACTGATGCGGCCAATCTTTGCCTCATGCCCGATGTCCACCATATCACATGCAATATCCATCACAGGAAGTGTATCACTGCGAGATTCTGAATCTAGCATCAGCGACTCACAGTTGACCGAGCACTTCGCCCCCACTGCACGTGGTGTCACCTTGACACCACTGCGATAAATGGCAACCCCGCCGGACTTTGATATGGAGCGCGTGCTGATATTCGCCGAAGTATTCGGTGCATCAAAGATCACCGTTGCACCAGTATCAAGTTCCTGTCCTTTTGAGGCAAATGTAATGCCCGTGAACTCACAGCTCGCATTCTCTCCATGCAGGATGCTCGTCGGATAGAGCATGGACACATGTGAGCCGAACGAGCCGGAAACCCATTCCACCGCACCGTCTTTTTCGACCATAACACGCTTCGTATTGAGGTTCATCATATTGCGCGACCAGTTCTCGATTGTCGAATAACGCAGACGTGCACCCTCCTTGACGAAAAGCTCGACACACCCCGCATGAAGATTCGTCACATTGTATTTCGGTGCAGAGCAGCCCTCGATGAAGTGAAGGTATGCCCCCTTCTCCACAATGATGAGCGTATGTTCAAACTGCCCTGCCCCCGCCGCATTCAGGCGGAAGTAAGACTGTAAGGGAATGTCTACCTGAATGCCCGCGGGCACATAGACGAACGAGCCGCCCGACCAGACAGCACCATGGAGTGCCGCGAATTTATGCGCCCTTGGCGGCACAAGTGTCATAAAGTATGCACGCACAATATCGCCGTACTCCTGCAAGGCTGTCTCCATATCCGTGTAAACAACGCCCTGCTTTACAAGGGACTCCTGTATCGAATGATACACCACTTCGGAATCGTACTGTGCACCGACCCCTGCGAGCGAGGTTTTCTCTGCCTCCGGAATGCCAAGGCGGTCGAACGTCTCTTTGATGTCCTCTGGCACTTCATTCCAGTTGCCAGCCATCTTCGCATCGGGCTGAACATAGGTGACAATATGATTCATATCGAGATCGGATAGGTCGGGCCCCCATGCAGGCAGCGCCATCGCGTGATAGGTATCTAGGGACTTTAGGCGGAACTCCAACATCCACTCTGGGTCATTCTTGCGCACGGAAATATCGCGGATGATCTCCTCCGTCAGTCCCGAGGCAGATTTATAGGCCGAGCGATCCTCATTCGTTATATCGTAAATCGTCCGTTCAATGTCGGCGACATAGGTCTTTTTTCTTGGTACAAAATCTTCCATGCGGGATCACCCCTCTTTTCCCTGATCTGCGAGGATTCGGCCAAAGCCCGTCTCACTGATCTCCTGTATGAGTTCTGCGCCGCCCTCATATGCAATCTTGCCATGTGCTACAACATGAACATGATCCACCTTGAGCTTATCGAGAATCTTCGCATTGTGCGTGATGATGATACATGCATTGTCCGCATTATGATACTTAGCAACCCCCTCAGAAACAATCTGCACTGCATCCACATCAAGCCCCGAATCTGTCTCGTCGAGCAGTGCCACCTTCGGCGCAAACATCAGCAGTTGGAGGACTTCGCTCCGCTTCTTCTCTCCACCAGAAAAACCGACATTAAGATAGCGTTGTGCATAGCTTGGATCAATCTTCAGATCTGCCATCACCGCATTCAGTTCCTTGCGAAATGTCAGCAGCTTCACCTTCTCCCCCGTCATCACTTGACGTGCTGTGCGGATCATATTCTCCACCGTGATGCCTGGAATCTCCTCGGGCATCTGGAACGCGAGAAAAAGACCCCGCCGCGCACGCTCAAATGCGCGAAGTTCACTGATGTCCTCCCCCTCGAGAACAATACTGCCGCCTGTCATATCATATTTAGGATGCCCCATGATGACATTCATAAGCGTGGATTTTCCCGAACCATTTGGCCCGAGAATGACATGCACCTCTCCCTTACGAACTGTCAGATTCAGCCCTTTGAGAATTTCCTTACCTTCCACGCCCGCATGAAGATCCTTTATTTGCAGCAATACATCTGCCATGATAAAACTCCCCTTCAATGTATTGATTCAATCCTTACAAAAATACTCGGGATTCACTTTTCCATCATTGTAGGAGGTTTCATATAAAAAGTCAATAACCTCAAGTACCCTCTATAAATAAAATAAATAATTGAGAGTTTTTTTCATCATTGAATTATAGAAAGTTCCCTTGAACCACACGTTATCAATGGAACAACGTTCTTTCTGACCGTCTACAGCGTCAGGATCATCAATCAGCCCGACGATGTTGGCGTGCGGGTCATGCCCCGCCTTCCACTCCTCGAGATACTGATTGATGTTTCGGTTAATGACGCTCTTGATCGTGAACGAGCCCTCGCCCGAGAGTGAGACAATCTTGCTGTCCTTAGAGTTGCCGATCAACACATCCTCGCGGTCGGCCGTTACCTTTGCCTCGAACTTTGAAATCTCAAAAAGAAGCAAGCCATCCCACCAGACGCGCCCGTGCGAGCCGTTCCAGCGGAGACGACCGCGATATTTCACATCTTCTGTTGCTCTTGCCATATGCTATTTCCTCCTCCCTTACATTGTGAACGTGATGCGCAGGTCTTCCATCACGTTGACAGGCGTAATGCGTCCCGCAAGAAGCACCTGTGTCCCCGTGTTGTACTCGCGAATTTGCTGCACCGTCATCTTGGTCACATCGTCGCCATGCAGAATCGCATAGGCTTTCTGCACCGCTTCGTCGATATTGGATCTATACTAAAAAAGTAGCCACAAAACAGGACTTTATATTACACTTCAGTAAACACAAAGGAGGAATGGTCTCTATGACACATCGACCCTACGACGAGGATTTCAAAAAATCCATCGTCGCCCTCTATCAAAATGGAAAAACACAATCACAACGCTCAAAGGAATATGGCGTTTCCCTTTCTGCCATTGGAAAGTGGATTCGCCTTTATTCCGAGGTCAAAACCGTCGATGGAGATATCGAGAATCTTTATAACAATCGGCTTCCTCATAGATCTCTTGCATATAAAACCCCTAATGAATTTGAAGCTGATTTCTTCAACCGCTTCTCATCAGTTTAGTTGCTCTTTTTGTGTCTACTCTATTGACCGTGGTTCAGTATCTTTCCCTCATTTTTCCCACATTTCAATCCTCGTTTTGTTAAAATGAAACCAACGGAGTTAGTCTAGGCGCACTTATGCATTTCGGTCTGCCGAAATGCTGCGCCGAGGTGCTGTTTATGTCGCTGCGCGGATAAAATTTTTGTTGCGCATGGTGTCAATTTCTGCGATTTTGATGCTCACTGTCGCACGCGGATTTGTTCCTTCTGGACAAATTTGCTTCCTCCCACTCCATACACAATAGACGAATTTTTCTGTCGGTCACCTGCGTTCCCTAAACCTGTCGTTGGCATTTTGTCCTCGATACTTCATAAAATTTTGTTCATCGTTTTTCAAATTCCAGAGATGCAGCGCATTAAAAAATACCGCACACTAAAAAAAGAATACCGAGATTTGCTGTTTGCCGCTGAACGCACTGCACACAGCATCGAAGAATACGCACAAAATGAGAAAAACGAACATCTGAAAAAATCCATCCAAGCCATCATTACATCGCATGAATTTGCCGAAAGCGAGCATGATTCCGCGTCACATATCGGTAAACTTCGCAGCAATTTTATCGAATCCGTACACGCGTATGAGCATCTGGAACGGATGATCATTTCCGCTGACGATGCACACGAAAGTGCAAAAATCGAGTACATGACACCGCAAAAGCAATATGATGCACTGAAAGGACAACTAGCTCGTGCAGCGGAAAAGATGAACCGTGCCAAAGTACAAATGGAAGCACTCGCCGAAGCGGTGAAAAAAGATCAAAATGATACAGGACGTTATAAGATCACTGCAGCGGAAAAAGGAAAAGACAGACCCAGCATCATCGCCGAAGCCGTCGCAGGAAATGCATATTATGCAAGCCTCGTCGCCACCATGCAGGACGATAATTCCGCACTTAAAACATGGACGCTCATGTCCGAGGCAGCGAAGGAGGAAGAAACGAATAAGAAGATGTATCGAGATCTATGAGCAGCAAAAGACCGTCTGTAGGCGGCAACGTATCACTTGCATCTTATGGGGGACTTGTGTTATACTGTCTATGGCAAATGAGATAGCTGTCATAGCGCACGAAAAGCCCCCAAGGTTCCAACTTGGGGGCTTTTCTGTTCCCATTGTGCAGGCAGGGACTAACACCTAGGCTCGTTGCCGTCAATCTCTCTCATCGAGCCATTTGCTGATGTAGTTGGCAATTACGCCAGCCAAGATGGAGAGAATATTAAGCAGGAAGGCGTTCGCGGGGCTGTCTGCCCCGCCGCCCCGAGCAGGGGGCGGTCGTGGCTCAACCTTGATATGACGTCATGT
>CALIBA010000352.1 GCA_938045435.1 uncultured Selenomonas sp. | reverse complement strand
GTCCAACCTCTCAAATCATCCTCGGATGTCATCGCCCTTACTGGATCCGATGCGATATAATGTCTCCATGATGAGGTATGCTTCTGGGACAATCGCCGCGATTTCAACACTCTCTTTCGGACTGTGAATATCACGTGTCGTCACGCCAATGGAAACCATGTCAAGTGCCGGATTTTTTGCGCTGTGCCAACTGCATTCAAGCCCCGCATGAATGCTCTCGACGATCATCTGGGCTCCGTTATTATGCTGTGCATAAACCTCGCATATGATCCGCGCAAGGGTGCTCTTTTCGTTCTCTCTCCATGCAGGCGATGGTGCCCCCATATGCAGTATAAATCCGGTGCACTGCGCTGCTGTCTGTGCATATATGATGGTCTCATCCAGCTGTTCATTGACAGAGGAGCGCGGGAAAAACTGCACGCGTACCGCTTCTTTATCCATGCGTACAACGCCGAGATTGGCAGAGGTTTCAACCTTTCCCGCATGGAGCCGCGACATTTCATAGACCCCCGTGCGCAGCAGCGCTAAAAGTGCGAGAATGGCATGCAAATCCTCTGCCGAAACGGCATCATACAAAGCCTCTGTAGGCATGCATGCGAGGCTCATATTGGGGTCCGCCACACCATAGATGGCATCAAACCGCCACTTTTCCGAGGCGAGAACTGACTGGATCTCGTGTTCAGTGAGTTCCGTACAAATGACAGCAGATGCTGTTGATGGAATTGCATTGCGCGCGGCCCCCCCCGTAAAATCCACAAGCCCAATCGTACCACGCGCCGAAAGCGATATGAGCGCAAGAGCAAGAACCCGTATCGCATTGCCGCGTCCATCTCCAATGCGCTCGCCGGAGTGTCCGCCATGAAGCCCACGCACCTCGATGCGCCATGCCGTTCCATGCACCGCTCTGCGTGTAAGTTTCCGCTCAAAGTCCAAATTGACGCTTCCTGCACTACCAACGGTCAAGACATGGTAATCCTCAGAGTCGCAGTTGATGAGAAAATCCGCATCCATGAGATATCGCTCGGCGAGATTGCGGGCACCCGACATGCCCTGCTCCTCATCCACAGTGATGATGGCACGCAGAGGGCCATGCTCTTTGCAGCAGCGAAAGGCAGCGAGAATCTCTGCAACGCCAATGCCATCATCACCGCCAAGGCTCGTCCCTTCGGCCATGAGGAATTTCTCCGTACGCCGCAGTTTGATGGCGTCCTTCAGCGGATCATAAACCGTTCCCTCTTCGGCTACACAGACCATATCCATATGTCCCTGCAATATTGTGCGAGGCGCCGTTTCGCAGCCCGAAGATGCCGGCAAATCGGCGATGATATTTAAAGATTCATCTTGATGAACCGTGCAGCCAAGCTCCTCAAAGCGTTTTTTGAGATAATCACTGACGGCACGCTCATGTCCGGATGGACGCGGAATATGCGTCAGAGCCTCAAATTCTGCAATCACCATCTCTAATAACTTTTGATCGTCAACCATGCTGATTTTCCTCCTAACAATTTCGCTGTTCCATATTGTAGCACACACAGAAAAAAGCCGCCATATATATCCATATGGCGGTCTATTAATGATAGGAATACCTATTATTTTTTTGCCTCCGCAACGGCCTTCGTGACTGCCTCTTTGAACTGGTCATAGCTGACGGTTGCCCCTGCAATGGCATCCACTTTGGCAAGATCTTTTTGGGAGACAAGCTGTCTTGCATAGGCGTCAATAGCCTTATAGGCAACCTGCGCCTTTTTCTGGATGCCAGGTTCCCTGCCTTCACCATAGTGCTCATCTTTGGGCTTTCCGTCGCGGTCGATGCCTGTATGTACGACGTTTACAATCGCACCGTCCTTTATCGTAATCTCAACATGTGAGTACCCAAGCTTTTCATGCCGTCCGCTGTCAGCTGCATAGGTACCGTCCTTTACGCCAGTCATGTCAAGCGATGCTGCTTGCTGTGCCTGTTTCCCTTCCCCCTGCGGTGCAGGTTTCTCATCGCCACAGCCTGTGACAGCGATGCTGCCACCCAAAAGGAGTGCCACTCCCCATATATATGGTTTCTTCATGTCGCTCATACCGTCCTTTCGTGCATGCGTCCATGCTCGATAATCACGCAGCGCTGTGCCTCATCACCGACCTCCGCTGAATGTGTCACGGTCAAAATTGTATGTCCCTCGTTATGCAGTTCATGAAAAATTTTCATAACGAGTTTCTGATTCTGCTCATCAAGATTGCCTGTCGGCTCGTCTGCTAAGATGAGGACGGGATAATTGATGAGTGCGCGCGCGATACAGACACGCTGCTGCTCACCGCCCGAGAGCTGGCTTGGCAGATGGCTTGCACGGTCAGCCAGACCGACGCGTGCGAGCGCCGCCATCGCCTCATCACGGTCGGGCATACTATGATAATACTGCGCAACCATGATATTTTCAACTGCCGTCAGATACGGAATCATGTGAAACTGCTGAAAGACGATCCCGATTTTATCACGGCGATAACGTGTCAGCTCCTCCGGCGCTGCATCGGTCAGAACCGCTCCGTCGAGAATGACCTCCCCACTCGTTGCACTATCCATGCAGCCTATGATGTTCATGAGTGTTGACTTCCCGGAGCCAGAGGGACCCATAACGGCAAGCCATTCGCCTTTTTCAACCTTTAGATTCACGTCGTCAAGGGCGAGGACTTTTTCATTATAGGCCTTTGAAACATGCCTTAATTCAAGCAGACTCATTGCTTATTTCCTCCTCCTACTCATTCCCCGCGCAGGATAATCGCGGGATCAACATTCGTCGCAATGCGCACGGGCAGAAGTGATGCAAGCCCTGTCACAAAAATTGACATCACGAGCGCCACAATGACAATGGTTGCCGAAAACTCAATGCCGCGACCAAATACATTGACACTGACGCTCTCTGCAAAGAGATAGCCAAACCCGGAGCCTAAGACACCGCCAACTGCACCGAGCAGACAGCCCTCACCAAAGAACTCTGCAACAATATGACGGTTGTCTGCCCCAAGGGCTTTCTTTAGACCAATCTCACGGCGGCGTTCCGTGACAATCGCCATCATCGTCGTCGATACGCAGATGAGCGTTAAGACGAGGACGACGATTGTCACAATGAGTACAAGTGCCTGTAATTTCCCAAGAACGGTTCCCTCGGACTGTGCAATCTGTTTGACGAGCTGAGGTGTGACGCCCGGCACATTCTCACGGATTTTTTCCTCGGCGCGGATCAGTTCATCCTGTCCTGCGACAACAGAAACCTGCGCGAGGCTGAGCTCTCCCGTCCGTCCCTTCATCGTCTGCAAATCAGGGAGTGCAACAAAGACAAAATTCTCCTCATTGCCCCCCGTACGAACAATGCCGGAAACACGATAATCCGTCACAACACTGCCCTCTCCGCCCGATACAGTAATCATATCGCCGGGGGAAACCCGCAGTTTTCCGGCAAACTCCGCACCGAGCAAGATCTCCTTTTCTCCCGCTTTCGGCCAGTCGCCGCGCAGCTGCCAATAGGGACTGACCTCCTGCAGTACGGCAAAATCCGTCCCCCCTGCCATCACCGTCTGATGGTTGATTAAAAGGCTGTCATAGAGAAACGGCGTGATGCCGACAACCTCATAGTCAGAGAGCGTCCGGCGCACCTGAGGAACCGCGTCCTCTGAGATGACACCCGTATCATTGCCCGGCAGGATGAGGAGATTCGCCCCGTAGGCACGGAAGGCCCGTCCCATCTGCTCCGGCACCTCTTTATAGACCGTAATCATGCCCGAGATGATCGTCGCACCAATGGCCACAGCGAGCAGCGCAATCGCCATACGGGTGCGCCGCCGCAGGAGGGAGCTGGCGACCATGATAAAAAACATTTTATATTTGTTCATCGTACATCACCTGCCATGTAGTACATCTGCCGGTTGGAGCGACAAGAGCATCCGAATCGCGGGTACGCTCCCGATAATCAACACGAGCGACATCAAAACGACAATAATGGGAATCACATAGGGATTGACTGCAATACCGGAGCCAAACACATTCTCTCCAATGAGCTGCGCAAAGCCAAGCCCTACAAAATAGCCGAGAATTCCGCCCAAAAAACCTGCGATAAAGATCTCTGCAAGCACAGAAAGCACAACGGCAATATTGGTCGCACCAAGTGCCTTTAAGAGCCCCAGTTCACGGCTGCGTTCCATGATATTCGCACTGATGAGATTGCTGACGCCGAGACTGGATGAGAGCAGTGAAAGCACCGTAATCAGCAGCATTAAAAGTTTGGTTTTATCGAGGATTTTTCCCTCGGATTCTGCAATCTGCCGTACGGGATGCGCCGCTGCATTCTGCATGACCTCCTCAATCTGATAGGCAATCGAACCGACGTAGGAGGTACAATACCATATATCGTATTCTGCCTGTGATAATGCTTTGGGATTCTCCGCCGCCTTGCGGGCAAGGTCGTTCTCAGGGGTCGTCATGGCGCTGACTTCGACCTGGTCGATCTTGCCCTGTGCACCGGCAATTGACTGTGCGAGCGCAAGGGAACCAACAATCTCATTCTCCTCCTCACCGCCGCCGGAGACAATTCCCTTTACCTCCAGCGTGCCCTGTGCCCCATCTGACTTCTGGTAGAGAATCGTGCTCCCCGGTGAAATCCCCAGCTTTTCTGCAAGCTTTGCCCCAACAAGCACCTCCTCTTCACGTGTATCATCGGCCCAATCGCCCTCTACGTGCCACCATGACTTCATATATTTCACGCCTGTGGTATAGACTTCATCTGTCGGCAGTGTAATGGTATGCTCAAACCATGTGCCAAAGAGCGGCACGGACGCCCCGTCTCCAAGCGTGATATTCGTCGTCAACGAAGGTGCAAAGGCGACAATATTGTTCGTCCAGAAAATCGTTTTGATATTGCCAAGATCCGCTTCATCCAGATATTCACGATGCACGCTTTTCGTTGTCTCCACACCGTAGAGGTCTTTGAGTACCATAGAGTTGCGCGGGGTCACCGTGATATTAGCCCCAAATGCCTTCAGTTCCTGATTGACCTTTTCACCGATGTCAAACATAACGTTCAGCATAGCGGTTGCAAGTG
>CALIBA010000351.1 GCA_938045435.1 uncultured Selenomonas sp. | reverse complement strand
TTCATGCGGTCGCGACGCACCTGCGTATAAACTTGCAGGAAGCTCGGAGCGGATTTGGGTTGTTTGGCAGGCATAGCTATACGACTGTTTTGGTTATGAATATGCTAAATATCAGTGATATACAAAGCAACCACAACCCTGTATACCTTTGAAATACCGTGCAATGGTCTCCTTAATACGAGTGCCGCCAAGACAGCCAGTGCAACACCGTCTATCAGCATTCCGACAAAAGGTGCATAATGGAAACGGCAATCAGGATCGGGACATTCCATAACCCAAGAATATATGCAAAAGCCGATGACGCAACCTAATACGCCGCTTCCGCAGATAAGAATCCTGCGCCGTCTTCCGGTACGTGCCCGATATGTCTCCTTTTCATTATGCTCCTTTCCTTGCTCTTCCTTTTTCCGCTTCTTCATTTTCCAACGCAGAGAAAATCATTTCATCCACTTATGTTTGCCGGCAAGACAAGGAAGACCCGTACCTGCCGCGATACGCAAGCAATGGCTTCCTTGTCTTACACTATGATAGCATTCCATCGTGCGATTTCGGCTTTTTGCGTTTCCCCCGGTCGGGATGTGCGAAAAACACTTCACCCGTTACCAACGCAAAGGCTGGGAACACCAAGAGACAAATCACCAGATTGACATAGGTTATGACGCATGTCGGGTCTTCACACCGGTAAATGAAGTGCCAGACGGCAAAGCCGGTGACCAGACCTGCGGCAAGGCTTACGATGATGACTGATTTGGAAAGGTTGAACATCTTGTAGCGATGTTACCGTCGTCTTCCCAATCTACGTTCGTTACGCCTGTTCATGGATGTCCGTTGCTATAATCAGTGTTCGCCGTGGTCGGCGGACATGGAAGCGAGGTAAAATGCTTTGCCTGTCACCACTGTGGCGTCCGCATCCACGGGGTTCACGAAATCAACCTGCGTATATCCCAGCTCGCCGACTCCCGTTATGACTTCCACGCGCTTGAAATGCAGCGTTTGCTCCTTTCCGTCCGCCTGCCTGCCATCGAGGACGAAAACGAACTTCTTGCCTTCCGCGCTGACTATGGCACCATCAGGCAGAGCCGTGACCTCCTTCTTGCCCGTATGTATCAGTCCGGTGATGTACATTCCGGCAATCAGCCTGTCGGCGTTGCCTCCGGTAATCTGGGCATGTACGGCGATGGCCTTGGTCTCCGGGTTCATGGAGCGGTTCACCAAAGACACCTTGCCTTTGACACGCGCTTCCGGGCTGTTCGTGATGACGAAATCCACGTCCTGCCTGACCTCGACCTGGCTTATGTTGCGCTCGAACACATTGAGGCTGGCACAGACGGCCGAATTGTCGGCTATCTGCATCAGCGGAGTGGTGGTGTCCACGTAAGTGCCGGTGTTCACGCTTACCTTGCCCACCACGCCCGGAATAGTCGTGCGCACGGGGACTTGCGAGACTATCTTCCCCGCTGCCACTTGTTCCGGACTGATGCCGATTTGCACCAACTGGTGATGCAATCCCGTCAGGCGTGCCTGTGCGGTCGCGTATGCCGCTTCCGCCTGCTGGAGCGTCTTTTCCACTCCGGCTCCCTGCGCGGACAGCGTTCGTTGCCTCTGCTGTTCCAGCTGGGCCGTCTCCTTTTCTTTTGCAGCCACAAGGTAGTTCTTCTGCATCTCCACAATCTCCGTGTTCTCGATGTAGGCCACCGTCTGTCCGGCTTTTACTTGCTGCCCCTCTATGACACTTATCTTGCGGACGATGCCGCCGATGAGCGACGTGACATCCGCCTTGTCTTGCGGATTCAGCTTCAGCTCCCCGTTGACGCGGATTACGCTGCCGAGTTCCTTTTTCTCCACTTTGCCCAGCGTGATGCCACGGTGCTTATCTGCGTCTGCGTCAGTTCCACCTCTTCCGTATGCTGTTCTTCCGTCTCCTTAGTCTGGTTTTCTACGTTCTTGTTCCCGGAGCATGACGCAAGGATGACGAGTGCGCCTGCCATGACTGTCATATAAATCGTTTTCATTTGTTTCCTTTTATGTAATTTAACATAATGACTGCCTGATTGTAGTCGTTGACGGCATCGGCATACCGCAACTGCACGTCGAGTGCCGTCTGCTGGTTCTGGATATATTCCACATACCCGATTTCTCCGTTCTCGTAGGACACCTGCGAGAGGTGGCTCATGCGCTCGCCCTGTCCGTTTCCCTGCGCGGTGTAATAGTCCAGCACCTTCTGCGCACGGAAAAGCTCGTTCAGTCCGTCACGGTATTCCTTGTCCATACGTTGCTCCGCCTGCCGGCGGCTGATTTCCGCCAGTTCCACGTCGCGCCGGGCGGCCTTTACCTTCGCATTCTGACCGCCCCAGAACAGGGGTATGCTCACGCCTACCTCGAAGCCTATGAAATTTCCCTTGTCAAACCTGCTGCGCTCGATGTCGTAAGGATTGAAGCCCTTGATGAGCAGCTACCCTGTCAAGCCTATGCTCAGTCCCGGCATATACCCTTGTTTGGCAAGGCTGAGGTTACGCTCGAATGCCGTTATCCGTGCGGCATACATTCCGCCCAAAGGCGTTTGCTCGAAGGAAACGGATGCCTCCGGCATTTCCTGTCGTATGACGGGAAGCGAAACGTCCTCCGGAACGACCACGGTGTCCGTGTTCAGCAGTTGCCGGAAAGCGAGCATCGCCGACCGGTAAGACTTTTCAGCCTTTTCCATCTCGATGCGGTTCTCGTTGCAAATACGCTCTGCGTTTATCAGTTCCAGATTGCCTGCCTCCCCCGCCTTGCACCGTGCCGAGGCAAGGCTGACGAACCTGTCGTACACACAGTCTTGCGCCTGCAAGATTTCGATGGTACGGCGGTCATGGAGCAGTGTGTAATAGTATGCGCTTACGTCCCTTACCACCTCGTTGCGTGTCACCGCCAGACTGCTCTGCGCCGCCGCCGTTTCCGCTTTCAGGTACTTGCGCCGTGCGGCGTAAACAGTGGGGAACTCGAACGACTGGCTTACCGTTATGCCGTTGTCGGGACTACCCCCTGATGTGGGGTCCTGACTGAGCGTGACGGATGTCTTCTCCATGTCGAACGCCGTGCCTTGCAGGTCACGGGCTTTGCCTACGGAGACTGTCCCGGCTTTCATGTCCAGATTGTTGTCCAATGCCATGTCGATGCACTCCTGCAACGTCATGGCCTTTTCCTGTGCAGGTGACGACAGCAGCAGTGCGCCAATACATACCGTTAAAATGATATACTTGAATGTTTTCATGCTTCCTTACGATTTTCTCTTGTGAATGTCTTATATATTGACGGCAAGACGATGAGTGTCAGGATGGTGGCAGTGAGCAGTCCGCCGATGACCGCAGTCGCGAGGGGACGCTGTACTTCGGCTCCGTCGCCCGTGGAGAGTGCCATAGGCATGAAGCCGAGCGATGCCACCAGTGCCGTCATGATGACCGGGCGCAGCCGCAGCATACATCCCTCGACAATCCGTTTCCGCACATCCGTCATTCCTTCCTTCTCGAACGTGTTGAACTGTCCGATAAGCACGATGCCGTTGAGTACCGCCACGCCGAACAGCGCGATGAATCCCACACCGGCGGAAATGCTGAACGGCATATCGCGCAGCCACAATGCCCACACGCCGCCGATGGCGGACAGCGGTATGGCGGAGAACACGAACAGTGTCTCGCGCACATTCTTCAGTGTGGCATACA
The DNA here is from genome assembly GCA_938045435.1 of uncultured Selenomonas sp. GTDB lineage: Bacteria > Bacillota > Negativicutes > Selenomonadales > Selenomonadaceae > Centipeda. The sequence continues at coordinate 5,393 of CALIBA010000351.1, read as the reverse complement.
GCAGGCAGAGGATGACCAGCAGGGCAAGCGGCACGGCGAGCATGAGCCGCCCTGTGGCTTCCTGAAGGTTCTGGAACTGTCCGCTGTATGTGTAATAATAGCCCGCCGGGAGCTTCAGTTCCTTGTCGAGAATGCCTTGGATTTCCTCTACGGTGCTTTGCACGTCACGCCCACGCACGTTGAACCCTACGTATATGCGCCGCAGCCCGTCCTCGTGCGTGATTTGCGCCGGAGCGTCCTCGAAGCTGATTTCGGCAACCTGTCGAAACGGCAGCGTCCCGCCGTCGGGCAGCGGCAGATAGAGACCTTCCAATGCCACGAGGTCGTTGCGCAGGTCATTGTCCATCCGCACCACCATGTCAAAGCGGCGGTCTTCCTCGAACACGTAGCCTGTGCGACGGCCTGCGAAAGCCGCCTCAAGGACTCTGTTGGCGGTGGCTATGGAGATGCCGTATTTCGCCAGACGGTCGCGGTCATACTTCACCTGTATCTGCGGCAGTCACTGCACCTTCTCCACGAACGGTTCAGACACGCCGTCCACATCCTTGATAAGCGATGCCACCTTTTCGCTGAAGATTCCAGCGCGTCGAGGTCGTTTCCGTATATCTTTATCGCCACATCCTGCTTGATGCCCGTAATCAGCTCGTTGTTGCGCATCTGTATGGGCTGCGTCATCTCTACCTCCATGCCGGGAATGACGCTCAGGGCTTCCTCCATCTTCTCCATCAGCTCGTCCTTGGTCTTTGCCAATGTCCATTGGGCTTTCGGAATCAAGGATATGAGCATGTCGGCACGCTCCACGGGCATGGGGTCGGTGGGGATCTCGGAGCTTCCTATGCGCGTCACCGCCTGTTTCACCTCCGGGAACTGCGCCTTCAGTATCTTCTCCGCCTGCGTGGTGCTTTCCACCATCTGCGAGAGCGACGCGCCCTGCGTCATGCTTATCTCGGCGGCGAAGTCCCCCTCCTCAAGGCGGGGGATGAACTCTCCGCCCAACCTGTTGAAGACAAGCAGACTGATTGCGAACAGCACGACCATCGAGGCTATCAGTGTCTTGCTCCAATTGAGGCTTTTCGTGATGACGGGCAGATACCATCCCCTCAGCTTCTCAATGAGGCGGTCGGACAGGTTGCGCTTGTGCGTGCTTTCCTTGCTGAGGAACAACGCGCTTGCCATCGGCACATACGTGAGCGACAGGATGAACGCGCCGAGTATGGCGAAGAAGATGGTCATCGCCATGGGGCGGAACATCTTCCCCTCAATCCCCGCCAGCGTGAGCAAGGGCAGATAGACCGTCATGATGATGATTTCGCCGAATGCCGCGCTCTTGCGGATTTTGGACGCGGGGAGATACACCTCGTCGTCCATCTGCGCCTGCGTGAGCCTTGCGCCCCGGTACTTGTCCCTGCTGATGCCTATGTGGTGGCACACGGCTTCCACGATGATGACCGCACCATCGACGATAAGCCCGAAGTCTATCGCACCGAGGCTCATCAGGTTTCCGCTCACGCCGAAGAGCTTCATCATGCCGAATGCGAACAGCATGGACAGTGGGATTACGGAGGCTACCACAAGTCCTGCGCGGTAGTTGCCGAGGAACAGCACGAGGATAAAGACCACAATCAGCCCTCCCTCTATCAGGTTGCGAGTGATGGTACCCGTCACGCGGTCCACCAATTGCGTGCGGTCGATGAACGGTTCGATGACCACGCCTTCGGGTAGGCTTTTCTGTATCTGAGCCATGCGTTCCTTCACATTCTTTATCACCTGCTGGAAATTCTCACCTTTGAGCATCAGCGTGATGCCGGCCACGACCTCGCCCTCTCCGTTCCTTGTCACGGCTCCATAGCGGGTGGCATATCCGAACTGCACGTTTGCCACGTCCCTTACGAGTATCGGTGTCCCGCCAATGGTCTTCACGGGTATCTTCCCTATGTCCTCCAATGACGTGGCGAGGCCTATGCCACGGATGAAATACTGGTTGCTGTTCTTCTCTATGTAGCTGCCGCCGGTGTTCTCGTTGCTCGCTTCGAGGGCGTCATACACGTCTGCCACGGTCAGCCCCGATGCGTTCAGTCGGTCGGCGTCAATCGCCACCTCGTACTGCTTCACGTATCCGCCCCATCCGCTCACTTCGGCTATGCCCTCCGTGCCGGACAGCTGCTTGCGCACAATCCAGTCTTGCATCGTGCGCAGGTCGGTAAGGCTGTACTTGTTCTCGTAGCCTTTTTCCGCGCGTATGGTGTAATGATAGATTTCGCCAAGCCAGATCGTCACGGGGGCAAGCCCCACCGTGCCTTTGCCTTGCGGCAGCACCTCCTCGGCTTCCTTCAATTGTTGGCTCACCTGCTGCCGCGCCCAATACACATCGGCGGCATCGTCGAAGACTAGCGTGATGACCGATAGTCCGCTGCGGCTGATGCTCCGCCGCTCCGTCACTCTCGGTATGTTTGCGAGCGCCATCTCCACGGGAGTGGTGATGAACTGCTCCACCTCCTGCGCCCCCAACGACGGAGCCTGCGTGATTACCTGCACCTGATTGTTAGTGATGTCAGGCGTGGAGTCAAACGGCAACTGTGACAGCGACCACCCTCCCCATATGATGAGGGCTACCGTCAGTATGCCTATTGTGAGTTTGTTCTCTATTGAGAATTTTATTAGTTTCTGAAGCATATTCCATTCTAAATTAAAAATCATATTTGACTGAAAGTCCTCCCTGTTGCCCGTTGTAATAAGGATAGAAGGAGATGCCGGAGACTTTCTCCTTCTTTTTGGACAATTTGCATTGCACGGACGGGTACAGCCTGTATGCGAGTTTTGTGCATAACATTCCCAAACCTGCGCCGAAAACGACATCCCAGACCCAATGCTTGTTGTTCCACGCCCTTAACGCCCCTGTTCCGGCGGCTATCACATATCCGCCGATGCCATACCAAGGCGACATCTCTTTGTATTCCTGCCACAGAAACTCCGCTCCCATAAAGGCTACGGCTGTATGTCCCGACGGGAACGAATTTCTCCCGGATTTGTCAGGGCGTTGCTCGCGCACCGTGTATTTCAGCTCGTTGACTTTCACTGCGGTAAACAGGCTCGCCATACCCAATATGACAGTCCTGTCCTTGAAGCCGTACCGTCCTTTGACCCCGGCAAGATTCAGGACATAGACACTTGCAGCCGGAACATACTGCATATAGTCGTCAATCCTGAACTTTGCAGGTTTGTGGGTGATGACCTCGTGACCTATGCTATAGTTCAGCATCCTGTTCCCGTGAATCATCGCGGCTTCGAATATGCCGTATGCCATCAGCGAGGCCGGAACTATCAGCTGCTTGACTGAAAGTTGCGACGCGCCGGTTTCGTGCAACAGGCTGTCTGTCGGTTGTAAATCGTCCTTATCCTTTACATCATAGGCATACAACAACAGAGGAAAGACCAGTGCAACAGGCACTAAGGCTCTCTTTATTGACATTTTTGTTGTATTACGTTTCACGGTCCCTTACACGAAGGGAACGGATGATGTATGAAAAAAAAGGGAAATAGGGTATGCGGAAAGGCATACCGCACCTCATGGATTTATAAGAGGTGTCAGAAAATGATATGGGGAGGTGCCCGCAGGGCATTGGTCCGGGTCAGTTCCGCCGATTGGTAGATGGCGATGCCTTCCCATTCGCATGGAATCTTCTTTACCGGAAACAGTTCGGCAATTGCCATCCTGCATATCGCACAGACAAATGCCGGAATTATCTTATAGGAAGTATTGTTGTGTGCATCGGATTTGGATATGAACAATCCGCCATTCTCTATGCACGCCGTGCCGTCATCGTTGTGGCCTGTATGTTCGTCATTATCCGTGTTGTCGCTGTCACAGTGTTCCACAACCGTACATAGCGCCTTATCGTGGTGATGATGCGGGAATGAATGGCACGGCAAGCAACATGATTGCCGCCAACGCCACTATCGCTATGTACACTTGCCTTTTCATCTCTTTGTTGACAGTAAAACTGCTTTTCGGATCCAAATATACGCTTTTACTTTTGCAACCCGGTTGCAAAGATGGAGTTATTATTGTTTTAACACATTGCTGACACGTATGCTCCTTAATGCATTGAGTATGGCAAGTATGGTAACACCTACATCGGCAAACACGGCAGCCCACATGTTGACAACGCCCAACGCTCCCAACAGCAACATCAGGAATTTGATGCCGATGGCGAATACGATGTTCTGTTTCACTATGCTTAACGTCTTGCGCGCTATCATCATGCCTTCGACGATATTCATGGGATTATCATTCATCAATACGATGTCGGCGGCTTCAATGGTGGCGTCACTGCCGACAGCACCCATGGCAATGCCTATGTCAGCAAGTTTGATGACCGGAGCATCGTTGATGCCGTCGCCGACAAAAGCGATGGGAGACCGGGCATGTTCTTTACACAGTGCCTCGACAAACCTCACCTTGTCTATCGGCAGCAGTTCGGCATGGAACTCATCTATGTTCACTTTTCCGGCAATATCTTTGGCCACATCACTGCGGTCGCCCGTAAGCATGATTGTTTTTCCAACTCCGGAGGCTTTCAGCCTTGCGATGGTCTCGACGGATTGCGGCTTTAAGGTATCGGAAACGACGATATGTCCCATATAAACGCTGTCTACGGCGACATTGACAATGGTACCTGTCTTTTTGCATGACCGGGGTGTCACACCGGCACGCGACATAAGTTTTTCGTTTCCGGCATAAACCTTGCCATTGTCGATGATTGCCACGATTCCTTCGCCTGCAATGTTCTCATAACTGGTCACTCTTGTTTTGTCCAATGGCAGATTGCAGGCATCCCGTATCGATACCGACAAGGGATGGTCGGAAAAACTTTCCGCCAATGCAGCCAATTCTATAAGCTCATGTTCCGATAACATTTGGGGATGTATGGCAGTGACCGAGAAATTGCCTCTTGTCAGAGTCCCGGTCTTGTCGAATACGACTGTTTTTATATGCGCCATCATTTCCAGATAGTTGGAGCCTTTTACAAGGATGCCCTTTCTTGATGCTCCGCCTATTCCGGCAAAGAACGTCAGCGGGACGGACACGACCAGTGCGCAGGGGCAGGAAATCACTAGGAAAATCAGGGAACGGTTTAACCAGACAAGCCATTCGCCGCCCGCAATCAGCGGAGGAACCAAGGCGAGCAATGCAGCCACAGCCACGACAGCAGGTGTATAATAGTGCGCGAAACGGGTTATGAACTTTTCACTCTTCGCCTTGCCAGTATCCGCGTTTTCTACCAAATCGAGGATTTTCGCGACAGTCGATTCTCCAAATGTCCCCGATGTGCGGATATGCAGAACACCTGTGAGATTCAGGCTTCCGCTGATAACGGTATCGCCTTCGGAAA
>CALIBA010000350.1 GCA_938045435.1 uncultured Selenomonas sp. | reverse complement strand
TCCCATACGGTCAAGAAGCTTCCTCAGGTCTTTTTCCTCGCAGTCCATGCCGCGCGCCGAGAGGAGGAACGAGAGATTTTCCCGCACCGTAAGACGCGTATAGAGCTCCATCTCCGGTGTCGCCATCGAGAGCATCGAGCGGTATTCCGCACCTCCCACAGGAGCACCGTCACGGATGGTGTCAACTGTCCCCGACGAGGGGAGCATTAGCCGTGCAGCAATCCGCAGCAAGGTCGATTTCCCGCTCCCATTGGCTCCGGTGACTGCCGTCACCTGGCCGCCATGAAAGGAACACGTAAGTTGGTGTAGGACTTCATGCCCTTCAAAGATTTGACTGATATTGTTCAAACGAATTTCAACCATAGGCTATCCATTCCATAACTTTAATTTATTTTAACACGACTATAAAAGAAATATGAAATACATATTTCATATTAACTCTTTTTATAGATGTAGACTATTTCAAATATGAATTCACTTCATTATCTTCTAAGTTTAGGAATGTATGAATGGACTTTTCTAAACCAATATGGAAAAATGAATTTACGGTATACTATTTATGAAAAGCAAAAACGCTCTACCCTTCACATGGATTTTGAACACTTTTTTATTGAATATACCATATATAAATCTTATCACATCATAGCAAATTCATTTTCTATCTATGTTATTTTTATCACTTTTTTGAACGCATTATGCCAAAGACCTCTGACATCGGAATCTCGGCAAGTTTTGCATCTATAACAGAAACTTCTTCTCTTGAAAGAACAATATCCGTGGCCCCCACATTCTCAACAAGACGTGTACGTTTGCGGGTCCCCGGAATCGGAACAATGTACGGCTTCTTACAGAGCATCCACGCGAGCGCGATCTGCCCGCACGTCGTCTCCTTCTCCTCTGCGATGTTTTGGAGAAGTGCCAGCAGCTGACAGTTTTCCTCCATTGCTGCCGCACTGAACTGGGGCATCCGCGCACGCATATCCCCTGCCTCGAAGGTCGAGGATTTGTCGTAGACTCCCGTGAGCAGACCGTTCGCAAGGGGCGAGAAGGCAACAAACCCAATACCGAGTTCCTCAAGCACGGGAAAGAGTGATTCGTATGCACGCGCCATCATGGAGTAGCGGTTCTGCACTGCCGCCAGCGGGCAGACGACGTGTGCACGGCGAATGTCCTCCTCCGTCGCCTCGGATATGCCCCAGTGGCGAATCTTTCCTTCCTTTATCAGATCGCCCATCGCACCCGCGACTTCCTCAGCAGGAATCTTCGGATCGACGCGATGCTGATAGTAGAGATCGATATACTCCGTACCGAGTCTTTGCAGCGAAGCCTCCACCGATGCACGAATGGTTTCGGGACGCGCATCGGGAACAATCGGGCTTTTTCCCTGTTTGAGCAGACTCATATTGAAGTGAATGCCGAATTTTGTTGCGAGCACCACCTTGTCACGATACGGTGCCAGTGCTGCCCCGACCAGTTTTTCATTGTCATGCGGATCATCCGGCGTTCCATATACCTCCGCCGTGTCAAAGAGCGTAATACCCATATCGACAGCAGCAGCGATCAGCTCACGCATCTCCTTTTTATCGGCAGGTGCGCCATAGCTCTGACTCATACCCATACACCCGAGCCCGACCGAAGAGACTGTAAGATTTCCAAGGTTGCGGTAGTTCAATGTAAAACCTCCCTATACACTCTCTGCAAAATCACAAGTAATATTATATCACATTTATCTCCCATCCTATTACTTTCCTTTCTTGGACCCCATCCTTATATAAATGGAGTTATGTTATACTGTTTACAATGTGCAGATTCACAGCGAAAGGATTGTCATGAACACTGTAGAAATGGCAAATTACATCACAGATGTATTTCCACAAAACAAGCAGTATTACAAAGAGCATATCAGAGACTATGGAGCTGTGTTGGCTCACGTTTTTACAATCGAGACCATAAATATTCCGATGGAAAAGGATTTCAAGGTGGATTCAGAGAGTGAAACATTTCGGAAGTATTGCAGTCTGATCCAATCTCTGTGGAAAAATGGTGATGATGACGTCAGAAATGTGATCGATGTAACCATCCTTGAAAGCATCTCAGATCATGAACGAATGTGGAAAGTTTTCAGCAGACATATCTCACAAGAATTCATTGACTATATCAACGATGAAGTACTGACAGAAAATATTCTCATGGACAGTACCCCTCATTTGCCGAAAAATGAATTACGCGAGAAAATCGATGTTCTTTTTAACAGATAATGGGATGAAGAACTGGCTGAAGACGATCAATATCAACTGGAAGCCAATGCTGTAAATCTTGTGAAAACACATGGATGGAGCGACGTATACCGTGCAGCATGTGATTATTTGCATGCAAACTGAAACACCTAAAGCCGTAATAAACTTTGCGCACCTCTATTGGATCTATGAGTGGCATAAAAATCGTATGAATTTCTTGGATATTTCTATGCCCGTATTGACCTGAACACCGATAAATATGACGAAATGGATATTCTGGACAGCCTTTCATTGGATATTTTGCCGAGATCCGGCAATCGGAAAGCAATGCTATACGATAATCCACAATATTTGCCGGAAACAGATCCTTTGCTCTTGGATGCTGTAAAAACACATAAAAAGATGATGTAAAAGCACAAGAGCAACAAAATACCCCCATCGATTAGAAACTTTAATCTAATCGATCGGGGGTATTGCATTTTCACTTTTTTCAATGTTCGGAGGCTATCGGAATCTCTTTAAAGTGAGTGATTTCCTTCTTGAGCCCATGCTCCTTTACGTAACTCTGCACCTCAACCGCCTCTGGATCGTCTGCATAGTCGAAATGGAGTGTTGCAGCGATGACGGTTGCAAGTGCCTTGGGTTTCCTGCTGTACTCGATGAGATCCACCGCCGAGGAGATGATACAATTCTTCAAAAAAGTATTTCAGTTCGCGGAGAATCTTCACCGTATTTCTGTACAGTTCCCCATATATATACACTCATCTCTATGTACCTGCCACCTTTCGACTGCTTACGAAATTCATCATTATAACGGATAGAATCCACGTTTTCAATGAAAAGACCTTGCTCTTTGTCATAAAATCTTCTGCGCAAATAAAAAATTCCACCACACGCACTGGAAGAAACGCCCTAAAACTCTATGCAAAATCAAGTCCAGGAACAGCGTTTAGATAGAGATCACTGTACTTTCCTGCCGCCGCTTGATATGCACCACGGCAGGCAATCATAGCTGCGTTGTCCGTGCAAAGGCGCGGTGGCGGATAGATATATCGGATGCCCTGCTCCTCTGTCATCTCGCGTAGACGCTTCTCAAGAGCGGTATTCGCAGCAACTCCGCCTGCAAGGCAAAGCGTATCTCGCCCCGTCTCACGAATCGCCTCGAATGCCTTGTACACGAGCACTTCTACTACGGCAGCCTGAAATGATGCAGCAATATCAGCCTTATTGAGCACATGCCCCTTCATCGTCTCGCTGTTGATATAGTTCAGCACAGCAGATTTTAATCCGCTGAAGCTGAACTCATAGTTCCCTTCTTGTGCAAGTGCACGCGGGAAATCAATCGCCAAGGAATCACCTACACGCGCGAGCCTATCGATCTCTGGACCACCTGGATAGGGCAGCCCCATCACGCGTGCGATCTTGTCGAATGCCTCTCCGGCTGCATCGTCACGTGTCCTGCCCATAAGGCGGAATGTTTCGTAGTCCGCCACATCGACGAGTGCCGTATGTCCACCCGAGACAACAAGCGCCATGAAAGGCGGCGTGAGATCCTTCTCTGCAAGGAAATTCGCGAAGATATGCCCCTCAAGATGATTCACACCAATAAGCGGCACATCGATGGAAAAAGCGAGTGATTTCGCCGCTGATACACCGACTAGAAGAGCCCCGACCAGTCCTGGCCCATAGGTAACGGCAACTTGATCAATATCTTCTAGGGAAACGCTCGCCTCTTCAAGCGACTGCACAATGATTGGCAGAATGCTTAAGATGTGATTACGTGAGGCAATCTCTGGCACAACGCCACCGTATTTCTGATGAATTGGAATCTGCGTGGCGATGACACACGAACGGAGGTCACGCATACCGCGCAGAACCGCTGCCGATGTCTCATCACAGCTCGTCTCAATCCCGAGGGTCAGTTTCTCCTGCACATCTTTCATTTACAAAATCCTTCAATTTCGTATTCCACATCAGGATCGCGTCCTCACCGTTGTCCTGATAATATCCTTTACGTACACCAACCGCAGAGAATCCCAATCTCTCGTAGAGGCGAATCGCAGGCATATTCGATGGTCGCACTTCGAGCGTCATGCGCTCTACGCCGCGTGCCACTGCCGCACACATCATCTGCTCCATGAGGAGTTTCCCACATCCCTTATTGCGCTGTATTGCGGTCACAGCAATATTTGTCACCTGTGCCTCATCAAACGAGATCCAACAACCTGCAAAGCCGATAATGTCTGTGTCCTCGAGCGCGACGATATAGCAGGTAAAATCGTTCGATGCCTCACGCCAGAAATCCTCACGTGACCATGGCGTCGCGAAGCTCTCGTGCTCTATGCAGGCAACGGCATCCGCATCGTCAGGTGCCATTGCACGAAAGGAAATCATGATGCCGCCTCTGTGCCATGACGCCTGTCCCAAAGCACCTCCGCCTCACTGCGCCGCAGGTAGAGCGGTGCAGCTGTCACAGGATCATCCGACACGCCGCACCCGAGGCGAACAAGCCCCGCGAACCCTACACATGCAGCGCGCGGCATACATGCATAAATCGGCGCAAGACGCACGCCCGTGGGCAGAGCAATGGCTGCTTTCTTCTGCATAGCATCCCCAAGTAGGAGCACCTGTTCCTTCGTCCCTTCAAGACTTGCAATAACATCCGTGAGCGGTACAATCGATAGGGGGCGGACTTCCCGCAGTGTCAGTCCATCATTTCTCTGTTCCCACATAAATTCTTGGGCATAAACATTGCCCTTCTGTGCATCCATCATAGGAATGAGACGCACTCCCGTGCATATACAGTGATGGGCAAGTGCCTCGAGAGTCGGTACACAGATAAGTGGAGTGTGCAGGGCATAAGCCATCATCTTTGCAGCTGCAAGTCCGATACGCAGTCCCGTGAACGAACCAGGCCCAATGCTGACAGCAATTCCTTCGAGCTCCCCCTTTTTCACACGTGCCATGTGTAGTGCAGTTTCAATATGCGGCATCAACGTCTCTGAGTGCGTCAGCGCTCCCTGCATACTGATCTCTGCCGCAATGCGCTCTCCTGAGAGGATAGCAACACTCGATACCTGCGAAGATGTGTCAATGCTCACAATCGACAATGCTGCTCAACTCCTCCAAGAGTGCTATACTCTTCTCCCCCTCGGCGGCAAAGGTAAACTGTCGCCCTTCGCCATCCAGTGCATCAATATGCACCTGAAGTCGGTCTGCGGGCATTGCCTCCGGAAATTTCTCCGCCCACTCAATGAGGACGATTCCCTCCATCGCTTCCGCATATTCATGAAAACCGATGTCCTCAAGTTCCTCCTCGGATGTAATTCGATAGAGGTCAAAATGCACAATGGGACAGGCTGCCTCGTAGAGATTCATGAGATTGAACGTCGGGCTTGTTACGTCGCTTTCTACACCGAGTGTACGCGAAAGTGCCCGTACAAAGAGGGTTTTGCCCACCCCAAGTTCCCCATCGAGACAGATCACTGTTCCCTCATGGATGATTTTTCCGATTGTTCCCGCTAAATGCGCAGTCTCTTCGGGAGAATGCGTGATACAGGTGAGCATATTCCGTCCCCTTTTGAATGAAAAACCGAAACATTTGATACATTATATCACGAGCAACACTTTTCCGCAAAGAAAAAGCGGAGCGGAGAGAATCCTCCCCGTCCGCCTACTCAGGCAGCCGTACTGTCATACGCCCATCAGTTAGATCAATCGCACACACGACTGTCCTAAGAGCAGGCACGAGCAACTCGCCCCCCTCCTCTGTACGCACAACATAAACATCATTGCTGCCCGTATGCAGAACATTGTCAATCGTACCGATTTCATTGTCCATTTCATCGTATACTGTCAGTCCAACGATGTCAAAGACATAGTATTCGCCATCATCAAGAGGCACCGCCTCTTCGCGTGCCACTGTAAGGAGACGTCCCGTGAGCTGCTGTGCTTCTTCACGAGTAGGGTATTCTCGAAAGCGCATAAGGATATTTCTGCCCTGTGGTCTTATACTCTCGATATGTAGGCGATCACTGCCCACCATCACATTGTGCATATCAGAAAATCGCTCAGGAAAGTCCGTCAACGGAATAATACGCAGCTCGCCGCGTACACCATGCGGTCCACCAACGCGCCCGATGATGACGCGATCTTTAGGAACGAATGGCAACAATTTTGTCATCTTCCACTAGGATTTCGACATTCATCAGTTCACGCATATCATCACCGATCTTTGCCTCAACCTGACGTTCAAGTGTTCCTTGAACAATCTCCGCTCCCTCAGCGAATTTCTGCAGTTCCTCTTGTTGGGCACGTGTTTGTTCCATATAATCCATTCGACGCTGACGCTCTTGCCGAATATTATTGATGTGCTGAATTGCCTGTGGCGTAAGCTCCCCCTGCTCCGCCTCCTGCATCACTCTCTTCTCCTGAATACCTAGCTGTTGAAGCTCCAATTCAGCACGGCTAAGCCCTTCTTCCATCTCCTTAAGCATCTTCGCGCGCAGTTTCTCTGTCAGCTTTGCCTTGACAGTGACAGGTACTTTAATCGAAATAGAATCCACTGTATCTCTCCTTAATTAAAGGAATCACTGATAAATTCAGCCCGATCATTTCGGCACATTTTTTGCTCTGCTGCTCTGGATAAATCCCCCCAAGAACATCACTTGGTGTCCAGGTTGTTTTCTTACCGCAAGACAAAAATCTATACCAAACTCTGACAGACTTCATTTTATCAGTGATTCCTAAACAGCTTTTCGGAGGAAAAAACTTGGATATTCAGCGTTATCCGCTGACTGCCGTTGTCAGGCAGGAACATGCAAAGCGTGCTCTTGCAATTGCGTTGGTGAACCCACGCACAGGAGGGCTTTTGATCTCCGGCACGCGCGGCACGGCAAAATCTGTTCTCGTGCGCGCAGCAGCACCCTTTACGCAGCGCGGATGCATCACGGAACTGCCGCTCGGTGCGTCAGAGGACATGATTTTCGGTACAATCGACATGGAGACGGCCCTGCAAAAAGGGGAGCGGTGCCTGCGGCACGGTCTGCTGTATCGTGCACGCGATACCTTCCTTTATATGGACGAGGTGAATCTTCTGCGTGAGGATATTCTATCCACTGCGTTGAAATGTGCGGGGGATGGGTTCTTCCGTCTCGAACGAGATGGACTTTCGTTTATCGAGGAGGTTTCCTATACACCTGTCGGCACGATGGATCCCGATGAGGGGACGTTTCGTCCTGCTCTGTTGGATGCTTTCGGCATGTTTGTTTCGATGGAAAGTGTGACCGACCCCGCGCAGCGCAGGGAGATCACTGCACGTGTGCTCTCCTATGAGCGTGATCCTATGGCATTTTGTGCATCCTATGCCGTGCAGGAGGAGGCATTCAGTGCGATGATCTGCCGCGCGCGTGCGCTGCTGCCGCGCGTTGCGGTGCCGTCTGCCATTCTGCACTTCGCGGCAGCCTGTGTCCAGCGTGCGCACTGTGTTGGCAACCATGCGGAGATCTATCTTATCGAGGCGGCGCGTACGATTGCAGCGCTCGCAGGAAGATCATTCGTCATGCCTATGGATGTGGAGGAAGCTGCGGAGCTTGTCCTCGTGCATCGGATGAGCCGCCCGCAGGAGGAACAGCAGCCGCCGCCCGATGCTGGGAATGCCCTGGAGCAGGGCGGGAATGACATGCCGGATGAGCCGCAGGCAGCACCTCCTCCGCAGGATGACGGAGGAGCGGAGAGCCCTCATGAATCCCCGTCGGAGAACGAATCCCAGAATGCGCCTCAGGACGGGGCGGACGATCCGTCCCCGCCGGAGGAGGCGCATGCGGATGAAGACGATCGTGTCGCAGCCCCGCTTGAGAACGTCATGGCGCGGCTCTCGCTCCTCTCCATGACGATGCGTGCCCAGGGCAGAAAGAGCGGAAAGCGCGACATCGTTCAGACGCATACAGCGGACGGCCGCTGCCTGCGCACGGAAATGCCGCGCTCAGGTGCCCGTCTCGATCTCGCACTCTCCGCTACGCTGCGTGCGGCAGCCCCGTATCAGCGCGCGCGTCAGGGGACGCAGACGGTTGTGATCCGTCCTGAGGATGTGCGCGTCTGGGTGCGTGCGAAACGCTCAGCGGCAAATATCCTTTTTCTCGTCGATGCGAGCGGGTCGATGGGAGCACGAGAGCGCATGAGGATGGTGAAGGGAGCAATCCTTGCCCTTCTGCAAGAGGCATATCAAAAGCGCGACCGTGTGGGGCTGATTGTCTTTCGGCGGGATCGTGCGGAGACGCTCTTGCCGATGACGCGCAGTGTGGAGCTGGCGGAAAAGCAGCTGCGCGACCTGCCGACGGGCGGACGGACGCCGCTTGCCGAGGGCCTCGCCTGTGCTCTGCAAACGCTGCGTGAACTGGAACGCAGAGGCAGTGAGAAAACGGTGCTTGTCCTGATTACGGACGGGCGAACGAATACGGCGCGGGACGGAGATGGCGGCGTACAGCGTGCCCTGCGTGCAGCAGAAGAGATCGCAGGCACACAGGCGCTCACGCTTGTTCTTGATACGGAGCGGGGTGTGCCGCGGGTTGGAGCTGCACCGGAGATCGCCCGCCGTATGGAGGCGCGTTATTATACGTTGGAACAGCTCTCAGCCGAGGGGGTGCTCGAGATTGTCCGCGCATCCCGCAGCATGCAGATGTGATTGCACAGGAGGTCATCAGACATCGTGGAACTGGCCAAGCTGACAACGGGGGACGTTGCCTACCGATACGACAAGAGCATTGCGCTGTTCTTTTCCGGTGCACGCAAGGTGCTCAGCACTTCGCTGTACAACGGGGGATACCATGAGGACTTTACAGCGGTGTTTAACCGCGATA
>CALIBA010000349.1 GCA_938045435.1 uncultured Selenomonas sp. | reverse complement strand
CCCCGCATCGACGTATAAACCGCCGACAGCACCGATTCTTCCATCGAGTGTTCTCGAACAGTATCGGATGAATGAGGCACTTCGACAGGAAAATGCTGTTGCGGTTCCTGCTGCAAGTGTGCTTCCTCCAGAGTATGATGCCTACACACCGGAATCTACCGGTGTGCCGGCTTATCCGCCGACGGAGGCCGGATTTCTCACAGAGCTAAAGCCTGTGCGGAAAAAGCCACTTGTCAAGCAAACGAGATCTGCACCGACTGCCTCTGCGTTGCCGAACAGAGCAGAGGATCCGGATGCGGCTCTTACGGTGCGCGTGGCAGCGGACATTTCCGCAGGCGGTGAGGACACCGTTGCGAAACGTGTTCACAGCCTTGAAAGTGAACTCACGCAGATGAAGATCATGCTTGCGTCTGTCATGGAAAAACAGCAGCCAAAGGCATTTGTATCCATCCGAGAGGCGCTTCGCAGACAATACGTCCGTGAAGATCTTTGCGAGGAGCTGGCAGGCAAAGTTTCCATTGCAGATGTCAATCTCGACCGCTCAGATCCGCGTGCGGTAGAGGTGCTAGCGGGGTATCTTAAGCAGGTTATGTCATTTACGGATGGTCTTGCTCCGGCTCAGAATGGGGCGCGTATCGTCGCTTTCATTGGAACGACAGGTGTGGGCAAGACAACAACGCTGGCCAAGGTTGCCGCGACTTTTGTTCTGGAACAGAACCTAAAAGGAGCCTTGATTACGGCAGATACCTATCGTATTTCTGCCATTGAGCAGCTGAAAAAGTATGCTGAGATCCTAGGGCTTCCCGTAGAAGTTGTGTATTCGGCAGAGGATCTGAAAGAAGCGCTTGCGCGTCATCAGGACAAAGATTTTATCCTGGTCGATACGGCAGGACGCAGCCAGCACAACGAGTTTCAGATGGAAGAACTGCGTGCGCTGCTTTCGGCACATTCCCAAATGGAAAAACATCTGGTTGTCAGTGCTACGACAAAAGAGCAGGATGCGGCTCAAATCATTGACCTCTTTATGGAATGCAGTCCCGATCGCGTGATCTTTACAAAAACAGATGAGACAAACACGATTGGCATGGTGGTGAACCTCTTGGCACATAAAGAGCTGCCGCTCTCCTTTTTGTCCAATGGGCAGAGTGTACCGGATGATATTATTCCGGCGACGGCAGAACGCCTCGCAGAGATGCTTTTGAGGGAATGAATATGATGGATCAAGCGACGCGGCTGCGCCAGCTGGTCGGTACGGAAGACAGTTCCGCCAAAGGGAACGAGGCACAGGCTGCAATCCAGCCTGCGCAGCGGGCGGCTGTCCGTACAGGAGCATGGGCAAGTGCACGTGTGATTGCCGTTACGAGCGGGAAGGGCGGTGTCGGAAAGACCAATATCACGGTTAATCTCGCCATTGCGCTGGAACAGCTCGGCTATCGTGTTCTTGTTATTGACGCGGATCTTGGCATGGCTAATATAGACATTCTCCTTGGGATCGCTTCGCGCAGAAGTATGCTCGATTTGCTTCGTCCGGACATTAGTTTGGCAGATGTCGTTGTTGACACACCATTTGGCATCAAGTACATTTCCGGCGGCTCAGGCATTGAAAAGGCACTTGATTACGATCGGGCAGAAAAGGAGATGCTCCAGCAGAAACTTTCGGAGTGTACGGCACATGCCAATCTGATCCTTGTTGATACAGGAGCAGGTCTTGGGCGCAGCGTGATGGATTTTATCCTCGCGGCCGATGAGGTGCTTCTCATTACGACACCGGAACCGACCTCGCTGACAGACGCTTATGCTGTTATGAAAGCATACAGTATTTACGCCATGCGAAAGAACCTTCGACTGATTGTCAACCGTGTTTACGATCAGCAGGAAAGCGCGGAGGTTGTTGCAAAACTCCAACGCGCAGCGGATAAGTTCCTGCATATGCCAGTGGAGTGTCTTGGCTATGTCTTTGAAGACGCAGCTGTCACAAGAGCGGTACGGAGACAAATGCCGCTGATAAAGGCGGCACCGCGGAGTGCTGCTGCACGCTGCATTGAAGCGCTTGCCAAATCATTGGTTGGTAGAACGGAGATGCGCACAGAGCGCGGGTGGAAGGGATTCCTGCAGCAGATTTTTAAGTTTTGATAGAGAGTAAGGAGAACGAGGACAGATGAAGCCTGGAGCAATATGGGCAAAGAACGTATTGACAGTTGGGCAGCGGTTGGAGATTTTTCTCGAACATGACGCATCGCATCCTTTGGGGTATGCGAGCCGTATAGAGGATATGGTCGATGATGAGCTCATCGTCGCTCTGCCGTTTGATGAGAATGGTGCTCCTGTCATTCCGCACGAAGGAGAGAATATTTATGTACATGCGGCAGGAGATGACTGCCATTATAGATTTCTCACAGTGCATTATAAGCATAGCTGGTATCAAGGACGGGTTCCGGTGCTCCATCTCGCGTTGCCGCAATCTGCGGAAAAATTTCAAAAGCGCGGAATGTTCCGTGTTAAAGTAGATTTCAATGTAGGGGTACAGCTTGTAGATGAAAAGAAGGAGGAGAAACCTGCACTCTACCAAGTGAGGTCGCTTGTTCCCGCGATCGATCTCAGTGCCGATGGCCTCGCGTTCGTATGGACGAATGAGATTGCGCGCGGGATGACCACACTGCTTAAGCTTGATAACTTGCCAGAGATTGGTACCCTTGACCTTCGAGCAGAAGTAATGCGGTCAACATGCGTTTATCAAGGAGAAAAAAGATCTATTTTCCATATTGGCACGAAATTCCAAGATATTACACGTGATGTTCAAGAACAAATCATTCGTTATTTATTTCAACTGCAATTCCGAGAGCTGGGGCGTCTCAACTGTTCATCTGCGATGACGGCACATCGACGGAGACGCCGTTCTTTTTAAGAGGATGGCAGAGATATGCGCGGAGGTGACTATGCAGTGGAGGCATATCAGGAAATGACAGAGCTGTCCATGAATCGCCGCTATCGGGAGATATTTCTGAGTGAATCCTATGAGCATTTGCAGTCCTTCCGCGAACATCTCACACATTTGGCCGAAAATAAAGAAGAACAAGCGGCGCTTCAAGAAGTTTTTCGCAATATACATACGATTAAAGGAATGGCAGCCACAATGGGCTTTGCTGACATGGCGCGTTTAACCCATGAAATGGAAGATGCGCTCGATCTCATGCGCAAAGGAAAGCGCGTGATCACAGCAGAGTTTTTGGAGCTGCTTACTTGCTCTGGTGTCATCCTTGGACAGATGTTGGATGATATTGGCTCCGGGGGGCGTGGCGCCTCGAATTCTGATTGTGCCACAACACTCGTAGCGGCAGTTCGTTCCGTGTGCTTTGAATATAAGGGGCAGGAGGAGACAAGTCAAATCTCTGCCCATAAAGCAGTTAAGCTTTATGGGCAGGATTCCGATGTTCTTAAAGAGGGATTTTTACATCGGAGAGTTCCTCTGCATATCCTATTCAATCAATGTGCTCAAATGATCAGTGAAACTGCAAGAGCTCTTGGCAAGGAGGCGCGACTGACGATTGAGGGAGGGGATATTGAACTTGAATATGCACAAATCGCCGCTCTCACTGAACCAATAATACATCTTTTGCGCAACGCGCTTGCGCATGGGATAGAATTTCCGCATGAGCGTATTGCAAAAGGGAAGCCCCGCATGGGAGAGATTGGGATTTTTGCACACTGTGAGGAGGATCATCTTTTTATCATTCTTACAGACGATGGTGCGGGGATTGATACTGGGGTGATTCGTCGTCAGGTAGTGGAGCAAGGGCTGCTCACATATGCACAAGTACAGCATCTCAGTGAGGCGCAGGTTCTTTGGCTCATTGCTTTGCCTGGATTTACGACGGCAAGTGAGGTGACAGAGCTTTCTGGGCGTGGTGTTGGTATGGATGCCATATATAAAAAGATCACGGCACTTTCTGGACAGCTTGCTATTGAAACACACCTTGACAGAGGCGTATCATTCAAGATACGGCTTCCATATGCTGCGGACTTGGTGAGTGCGTGATGAATGCAGGGCAGAGAAGATAGAAATGAGTTAGGGAATACCGATTTATTTTTGATATTTCCTTAGGGAGCGGGTGAGACATTTGTTTAAGTTGGGGATGGCGCTTGTATTTTCCGTGATTGCGGCATTGATTGTACTGCTTGTTGGTCTTTTTGGTGATGCGCGTATATCAACTGTGTTTCTGCGTAGTCTGATAGCTTTTATTGCTGCGGGGCTGCTCACGTTTCTTGTCACTTATGTCCTCGAGGCAAAGGGATGGGCTGCTTTTGACAAGGATGCAGAACAGCGCATGGCAGATCTGCAAAAGATCCTGTACGATGCAGAAGATGTGGACTTTGACGATGTAGATGCAAAAGATACCGGAACGCCGGAACAATTTGCCGCACGTGATAGTTTTCAGCCCCTTGCTGAAGAGACTTTGGTGCATATGATAGTACCACCCGAAGAACGCACTGTTGGGACGTCGTCTGGAGAGGGGACGCCTGCACCAGCGTGAGGCGGGGAGGGGAGCATCGTCTCGATGGGAGGAGGCAGTAGATGATAGCACAGGAGGATATTGACACACTGTGGCAGTCCTATCAGACGAAGAAGACCGTTGCAGTGCGCAATCGTATCGCCGAGTATTATCTTCCACTTGTCCGTCTCGTTGCCGGTCGTATTGCGATCAGTTTGCCACAGCATGTCGATCGCGAAGATCTGCTCAGCAGTGGCTTTTTTGGCCTTCTCGACGCAATTGAACGCTATGAACTGGATCGGGGCAACAAATTTGAGACCTATGCTGGTGTCCGTGTACGCGGCGCCATGCTCGATCATCTTCGGGCAAAGGACTGGATCCCGGTCAGTGTTCGCCAGAATATCAAAAAATATGAAAAAGTGGTTGCGCATTTAGAGGGAGAATTGGGCCGTGCAGCAACAGACCAAGAACTTGCTGCAGAGCTTGATCTGTCGATTGAAGAACTGCACCGTCTGGAAGGGCAGGTCAGTGCAGCAACCATTATTCCATTAGAGGAATATCTGCGCATGGACACACCGTCTTCCCTTGAGGAAGGCCCGGTGGAACATGCTGAATGGGTTGAAGTCAAAGAGACTCTTGCCGCAGCGATTGAAAAGCTCCCGGAGAAGGAACGCATTGTCGTCGCTCTGTATTACTATGATGAGATGACGCTCAAAGAGATCGCTGCAATTCTGCATCTTTCGGAAGCACGCATATCGCAGCTGCATACAAAGGCGATCATTCGTATGCGTGGCTATCTTGCACGGATGAATGAGGAGGAATAGAAAAACGCCACAGAACTCTATATGAAATGGTGGAAATAGAAGCTCAGTTTTGAGCGGGGAGTGGATGACTATGGAAAGAATCATTGGGGGGGAACAGGAGGGCTTTCTGCTCTCAATCAGAGACGATGGAAACTATCTTACCGTTTATCCAACAGATGGGGATGGTGGTCACGTTGAACTTTCGACACTGAAACAGCAGCTGAAAAATGCAGGGATTACAAATTATGATGAACTGCAGGTTGCTGTACTTACTCGTAAAAGTGATGGGGTAGAAGCGAAGCTGGATACAGTTCCTTTGGAGGAAGTGGAAGAAGAACCGCGGATTCCATTTACGATTGATATTTCCAGAGATCAGATGACCGCAACGATTCGTTTTGATCAGAAGCAGGATGGCATTGTGCCAACGGTTTCGGAGATCGAAGAGGCCCTTGCCGCAAAACACATTGTCTATGGCATTGATACGGATGCCATTCACAGTGGATTGGATCAGCTTACTTCCTTTGTTGTTGCGCAGGGAGAACCGCCACAGCCCGGGACAGATGCGCGGATTGAGAAAAAGTTTGACATGGAAGGCAAGGGGCGTCCCGCTGCCCGCGCATTTGACCGCGTGGATTATAAAGACATGAATATCTTTATTCGCGCCAAGATCGGTGATGTTCTTGCTGTACGCATCCCGCAGACCAAAGGGGTTCCCGGCAAGAATATACTGGGCAAAGAAATTGCGCCAAAGGCGGGAAAACCCGTCCCCATGCCACAGGGGAAGAATACCAAAGTAATCAATGAGAATGAACTGGTTGCTGCCATTGACGGTCAGGTGGTCGAACAGGGAGGAAAGATCATCGTTGATCCCCATTTACTCATCAACTCCAGCGTTGATGTCGGCACAGGAAATATAGATTTTTCCGGCAGCGTTGAAATAAAAGGAGATGTGGAGAGCGGGTTTTCGGTCAAAGCAACTGGCGATATTGAAATCAGCGGTATGATTGGCGGTGCCGAGGTTGAGGGGCGCAATATCATTGTGCGCGGCGGTATCCGCGGCATGAATGTAGGGAAGATTCACGCTTTAGAGGATGTGACGATTTCCTTTGTTGAGAACGCCAATTTGTCGGCGGGACGGGATATATTTGTCCAAGACGTCATTTTGCATTCAGAAGTACGTGCCGGTCACCATGTACGCGTTGAGGGAAAGCGCGGCATCATCACAGGGGGGGTGGTCGGCGCAGGAGAATCGATTCGTGCGAAGGTGCTGGGCAACGACTTTTATGTGCAGACCATTCTAAACGTCGGCATCGACCCCAATTTGAGGCATCGTTACAATATCATGCTGAAGGAGTATCATCAGTCGGGCAAGCGGCTGATGGAGATCCGGCGCTCTATTGCTGTATTGAAAAAGCAGGATCCTGCGACCCTTGCGCCGCGGCGCAAGGAACAGCTCATGGAGATGACGCGGGAGCAGTTCCCGCTTGCTGGAAAGATTAAGCGTATGCGGGAAGAACTGAGGGCGATACGGGCTGAATTGGCGCAAATGAAGAATGGCTCCATTGCAGCGACAGATGCCATCTATCCCGGTGTGGATGTTACCATCAACGGGAAAAAGAGGAAGATTGAGGATGAACACCGTCATGCAAAATTGCAGGTGGTCGATGGGGAGGTTGTTGTTGGGGTTCTATAAGAGAGGCAGGTAAAGCAATGAATGTCACGCCAATCAGTATGCAGATGATGTTTCCGCAGTCGAATGAAGCCGGGAACGTACAGAGCAATATGCAGAATCAGGTCAACATTCAGCAGAGTTTTGAATCCATTCGTCAAAAAGAGGACGCGGAACTTGCGCGTAAGCAGGTGCGTGCAAAAGAAGAAGTCAGTGAGGAAAACCGTGTCAAGGATGACCCCGAACGTGAGAGAAGGCAGGGCGGTGACCGGCATGAGCGAAGAGATCGGGAACGCTCGAAAGACCAAGGTGCCGAGCTTCTGCGGCGCCTCGCTGCTGATCCCAACCGTGGTGTTCATCTCGATATTAGTTTCTAAGGGGGGGCTCCCGCCATCGTTTCAATCACCGAAATTCTGGGCGCACTCATTATTCTCGGTGCTGTTTTGCTTCTCATCGTGCGCTACATCATTCACCGTCGTCAGGGCGGGGAGGAGGATGTGCAGGAGATTGCAGCATCGATGGATACTCTAAAGAGAGAACTCCAACAGTCTGCTGATACGATCATTAAACGTCTGGGCTCGCACGTGACGAAACTTGAACGGCTTCTCCGAGAGGCTGAGGAGCAACGCGCTCGTTTAGATACACGTGTCGCCGATGCACAGCGTATGGAATGGGCCATGCGCGCCCGCATGGAAGAGCTGGAGCGTCGTATGCGTGACCTCGATGCGCTTTATGCAGCAGCTTCGCGCCAGCCGGCAGGGGGGACATCTCTTCCTGTGCCGCCCGTACGCACGGCAGAGCATATCGCCATCACCCCACAGGAAGCCGAAGCACTGCGTGCTGAGAGGCAGTCCACACTGCATGCACAGGATGCACATCGCATCGATGGTGATGATTTTGCTGCTGTACTGCATCAATCCATCATGCGTGAGAATCTGAATGAGGTTTCCTTCGCTGCCGCGCAGCAGCCAAATGTACTGGATGAGGCACTGTCTGCCTATGCACAGCCGCCAAAAACGCAAGAGACAGAAGTGCTCCCTTCTCTAGAAGCAGCAGAAGATGCTTCCGGGGAGGCAGAGCGTGAGCAGATTCTTCGGGCGCGTGCTCTTTTGCGTGACGGACGTACCGTTGAGGAGGTTGCGCGTGAGACAGGCGTTGAGATTGGTGCGCTCCGTCTCATGCAGCAGATGAACAAGAGGGATTGACAAAACATCGAAAGCCCGTTATAATACTTTTGTTCGGGACGTAGCTCAGTTTGGTAGAGCGCTTCCTTGGGGTGGAAGAGGTCGTGAGTTCAAATCTCGTCGTTCCGACCATTTCTGCATAGGAACCTCCGCGCGGCCTGCGCGGAGGTTTTTTTGTTTCACGAATGAGGATAAAGGGGTGATCCTGTGGATTTCATTGTGGATATGCGGGCACTGCAGGTACTGCTCCTTGCCGTGATGTTTTTTTCCGTCATGGTAGAGATCAAAACCGGCGGTATGGGCGTTGGCGTTCTGCTGGGGCTTGTATCCGCTGCCGTGTTCTGGAGCGGTCAATATACACGTGGGTTGGTTGAGTTGTATCATATTGCAGTATTTCTCGGCGGTATATTGATGATTATTATAGAGATTCTGCTGCCGACAGTGGGGCTGCTTGCAGGGATTGGGGTTGCTGCAATGCTATACAGCATTGTTCTTGCCCTCGGCGGAGATATTGGTGCACTTGGAGCACTTGGCATTTCCCTTCTGATCTCCATCATTATATTTATGCTCATCGTTTCGCGACTGCCGTCGAGCCGATTATGGAACAAAGTGGTCTTACAAGACAGTTCGCGTGCCGAGCGCGGCTTTGTCAGCACACCAGAGCATCCGGAACTGGTTGGAAAGACCGGTGAGGTTTTAACCGAGTTGCGTCCTTCGGGAACGGCACGCATTGATGGACAGCCGGTAGATGTCATATCAGAGGGCAGTTTTATTCAAAAGGGAACGCAGATTGTTGTCCTGTCTGTCAACGGCGGCCGTGTGATCGTTCGGGAAGCATAATACTGCGATTTATGGGGAGGTATCTGCATCTAAGGAGGTAACTATGACCACATTATTCGGAGGAGCATTCCTCATTGTTATTGTCATTCTCGCGGTATCCATTTTTCTTCATTTCGTACCGCTTGGACTATGGGTGTCTGCGATCTCTGCGAATGTTTCCGTGAGCATCGTATCACTGATTGGTATGCGCCTTCGCCGCGTACCGCCTAGCCGCATCGTCCTCCCGCTCATCAAGGCCAATAAAGCAGGTCTTGATGTCAGCGTCAACCAGCTTGAAGCGCACTATCTCGCTGGCGGCAATGTAGATAAAGTAGTCGATGCACTGATTGCCTCGCACCGCGCACAGATTGCACTGCCTTTTGAGCGGGCAGCAGCGATTGATCTTGCGGGGCGCGATGTTTTGGATGCCGTGCAGATGAGCGTCAATCCGAAAGTGATTGAGACTCCCATCGTATCAGCTGTTGCGGCAAACGGTATAGAGCTTAAGATCAAAGCACGTGTTACGGTGCGCGCAAATATCGACCGTCTCGTCGGTGGTGCCGGTGAGCCGACCATCATCGCCCGCGTTGGAGAGGGCATTGTCACCACCGTAGGCTCCTCTCAGAGTCACAATGATGTATTGGCGAATCCAGATGATATTTCAAAGACGGTGCTCGGCAAGGGGCTTGATGCGGGCACAGCGTTTGAGATTCTTTCCATTGATATTGCCGATGTCGATGTCGGTCGCAACATTGGTGCTGAACTTCAAACAGATCAGGCCGAGGCAGACAAGCGCATTGCGCAGGCAAAGGCAGAGGAGCGCCGTGCTATGGCGGTTGCGCGTGAACAGGAAATGAAGGCCTATACGCAGGAGATGGAGGCAAAAGTTGTCGAAGCGCAGGCAGAGGTTCCACATGCGATGGCACAGGCGCTTCGAGAGGGAAAACTCGGTGTCATGGACTACTATCAGCTCAACAATATTCAGTCTGACACGGATATGCGCCAGGCGATCAGTACAGTCGGAAAAGGCGATGATAAACTCCCGACACAGCCGATGAAGTGAGGCGGTAATGATGAGCTACATCGTCATCATCATTGCTGCCATCGTGATTGCACTGCTCGATGATCGTCTGCGCGGCAAAAAGAAAGTTCCGCCTACGACCATACCAGGAGAGCTTCCGCGGACAAGAAAACGGGAAGATACAGCAGGCAGCCGATTTGAAATACCGCCCATGCGCGGAATTCCAAGCCCACAGGAGGCGCCATCAGCGGACATCGAACGCGATTTCTATGAGGAGGAGCGCCGCCGCCTAGAGCGGGAGGAGCGGGATCTTTGGCTGCATGAACAAGAGCGGGCACATAGGGCACCCGTGCAGCAGAACCTTCCGCATATAAATACAACAGGTACGGCACTGCCGAGCTTTACGCCAAATAGTATGGTGCAGGCAGTGATACTCGCAGAGGTTCTTGGGAAACCGCGTGCCATGCGCAGATTTCCAAGGCATTGAGCAATCAGAGCAAAACAAAGTGCAGCTGCGTAAATTTAGTTGCAGCTGCACTCATATAGATGTAAAAGCGCAGGAGAGCCTGCGCTTTTATGATTGCGGAGATACCGTGAGCATGAGCCGATGAACTTACGCAGCAGGGTCACCTTTGCCGACAAAATTTAACTACACGGTCGTTCCTGCTCACTTCATAGGCGGCGTCCGCTTATGAAACGGCAGACGCCACAATGCAGATCCACTCTGCACTCGATAGATATGGTGCTCTAGGATGCGGCTGAGCAGTTGTCCGATTTTCACTGCTGTGATTTGGATGGCGCCAAGGAGCAGAACGATGCAGTCAAAGCCCCAGAACGATATGACAACTGCACCTGCAAAAGTGAAGTATAGAACGGTCATCAGCTTTGCAAGGAGCACGCCCAAGACTGCACTCACGGCACCGCGCCGAACAAGGCGTATATTGCGAAAATGCTCCTGCAGGAACATCCGCATACGACGCAGCAGCTCGCGTGGCGTGCGCAGACTGCGCATGAGTTTAAGGAGGCGTTCCCGCTTCCAATACAGCCAGTCGGACAGGAACTTGTTCAAATGACGGACTGCTTCCGGCAGCGAGGAAAAAGATCCAAGCCCATGCAGGAAGTGTCTGAAATCCAATAGGCGATCTGCGCAGGTGCGAAACAGACTCCAAAACTGAATGTCCATTCTCCGCAGGTATTGCACGATCTCTCGCAGGGATAAGTCCGTCAGCCGAAATGGCAGATAGATGAAAAAACGCAGGAAGATGAGCTCAAATAGGAAAAGCCCGCCGCGCAGGAAAAATAACTGCCCATAATGTCCCGCATAGATCTCAGGGTGCCGCGCGATTGCCCGCTTCTTATAACGTAATTGTTTCCATAGTGTCATATGCACGGCGCCTCCATTCATTCAATGCTGTTCTCTTTACGAAATCTTAACGATGATCATTGTAATTCTAACATCCTACCCCTCCTATCCGCAAGTCCTAAAATCTTACCGTTATATACATATGAAAAACGATGCTTCCCCATGATAATGCCCCCCAAAAAAGTTAGGTTGTTTCATGCGAACTTTTTGGGGGGCGATTTTAGGGAACGGATTATTTGATTTGGTTCAGCAGGGCGGCGAGACTGGCGGCATCTGGGTCTTCGCTTACACAGGAGATGATGGGCTGCTCTCCGAGCATGACCGTAGCCCCATTGGCATACGCTGAAGCACTGCCTTCACCGTTCTTGAATGCGGCGGCGAGATTGCCTGCAACAAAATATGAGCGTTCTGCACTACTCATATCCCCGGCAGGAGCAGGCATGACAAACTCCTTCTGGTTCACATAGACGACGCCGTTTTTGACAACCACTTTGCCGCCGCTCATTTCCGTCAGTTTCTTTGCGTAATTGTCACGCCGTGAAGAGTTTGACGGATGATCAGCAGAGCCGGACATGATAGCAAATACATTGGCAGAATTATTTCCCTCCAGATCGATGAGCCTCTGCCATACGGCAGCCGTTGCACCGGGGTTGTAGGGGGAGTTGCTCTATGTCAATCACCCAGGATTTCTTCCCGTCTATCCTTACAATA
>CALIBA010000348.1 GCA_938045435.1 uncultured Selenomonas sp. | reverse complement strand
CTTCCAATCCGTCCAGACTATGTTGGAAAAAATATTCCAACCAGTCGCTCTGAAGAGATCATCGTAGAGATGGCAGAACTAGATGGACAAGATAGAGTTCTTATTACCGAAGAAGCATAGATAGCAAAAAGGAGTTAACCATGTCAGAAAATCAACAAGCTTTGCAACATGTGGTCTCTATGGAAGACCTTACTGTAGATCAGGTCATGAAATTGATCAAACGAGGAATCGAATTTAAGAATGGAGCGCAGGCTTCCTATGAGGACCAGCATATCGTTTCCAACCTTTTCTTTGAAAGTTCGACACGTACACATAAGTCCTTTGAAGTAGCAGAGATTAAGCTGGGACTGAATCTACTCGATTTTGATGTGAAGACAAGCTCAGTTAACAAGGGCGAAACTCTTTATGACACAATCTTGACACTGTCTGCACTTGGAGTGGATGCCTGTGTTATCCGTCACCCAGAAGTCGACTACTACAGAGAGTTGATTGCCAGTCCAACCATTACAACTTCCATTATCAATGGTGGAGATGGTTCAGGACAACATCCAAGTCAGAGCTTGCTTGATTTGATGACAATATATGAAGAATTTGGCCATTTTGAGGGACTTAAGGTCGCTATCGCTGGAGATCTGGACCACTCACGTGTAGCCAAATCAAATATGCAAATTTTGAAACGTTTGGGCGCAGAGCTTTACTTTGCAGGTCCTGAGGAATGGAGAAGTCAGGAATTCGCAGACTATGGTCAGTTTGTAAGCATTGACGAGATTATTGATCAGGTGGATGTCATGATGTTCCTGCGCGTGCAGCAGCAGAGCGCTTGGTGACTCAGCTCGGAGATACCGTCAGTTGCTACAAGGTAGGGATGGAGCTGTTCTATGCAGAAGGGAGCGGTACTGTTCGGTGGCTGAAAGAGCGGGGGAAAAAAGTTTTTCTCGATCTTAAACTCCATGACATTCCAAATACCGTTGCGGGAGGGCTAAGTTCGCTGCTGCATCTTCAGCCGGATATATTGAATGTCCATACAGCAGGTGGTTTACAGATGATGCAGACCGCAGCAGCGGCATTGCGCCGGGCGGCAAAGGTACGGGGGATTCCCGCGCCGAAGCTGATCGGTGTTACGGTGCTTACCAGTATGGATGATGAGGATTGGCGGGGACTTGGGTACACGGGGACGATTGCGGATGCAGTTGTCCGCCGTGCACGCCTCGCACAGGAGGCAGGGCTTGATGGGGTTGTGGCATCCCCTCTGGAAACGGCTGCAATTCGCAGTGCATGCGGTTCAGATTTTCTCATTGTGACGCCTGGTATCCGCCCATCAGGAACGCGTCACGATGATCAGCGCCGCGTGATGACACCGGCGGAGGCCATCCGTGCCGGCGCTTCGCAGATTGTAGTCGGACGTGCTATTTATGCAGAAAAAGATCCGCAGGCGGCAGCAAGCCGCATTTTGAAGGAGATGGAGGGGATATAATGACACAGGAGGAAGTACGCAGCCTGCTTGTGGAAACGGGCGCGATTATGGACGGTCACTTTTTACTGACCTCTGGTCTGCACAGTCCTAACTACGTGGAGAAATTCAATGTTCTCCAGCATCCGAAATACACACAAAAACTCTGTGAAGCAATGGCAGAGCCGTTTCATGATGCGGGGATTGAGACTGTGGTCGGTCCTGTGACGGGGGGAATCCTGCTTGCACACGAAACAGCAAAGGCACTTGGAACCCGTGCGATTTTTACAGAGCGTGTGGATGGGAAAATGACATTTCGTCGAGGCTTTTCGCTGCGTGAAGGAGAACGGGTGCTCATCGTCGAGGATATTGTAACGACAGGCGGATCGATACAAGAAGTTGTCGAAGTCGTACAGGCGGCAGGGGCTGTTGTCGTTGCTGTATGTATGCTCGTTGACCGCAGCGGCGGCAAGGCGAATTTTGGCGAGGTGCCGGCATCAGCACTTCTCACAATGCATGCAAAGACCTATACACCGGAGCATTGTCCCCTTTGCGCGGAGGGGATACCGTTTACCAAGCGTGGGCGCACGGGGAAATGAGAATAGGGCGGAGGTTTTCCAGTGGCAGATGCGTGCATAGAAAAGGTCGATGACCTTTTGTCAGATTGGTTTTCGCGCGTGCAGCTGCCGATGGAAGCTGCGGGTTATCGACTGAATACACAGCGCTGTCTGCATGATATGCAGTATGATTTTTTTCGCTATGAGGCTCCAGATATGCACAGGGGAATTGTTGGATTTTATGATACATCCATGGGGGCTTATAAACTTCGTATTCATATTGGGGTTGTCTCATATTGTCTGCCATCATTCATTCATGGCGATTTGGAAACGTTTGGTCATACACTGAAAAGTTTCCTTCCATCGGTGCTTGAAGGATTATGCACGGATGTGCTCCAACCGGAGGAACTCAGTGCTCTGTGTGAGGATCTCAAGACGTGGGCATATGCAGAGAATCTGCCGCATGAATGTGAGGGCTTTACACTCTTTATACGACCCGAGGCACCTGCGGCGCTTACGAATGGCTCTTATCTTATCATTGACTATGCTGACTTTTCGAGAAAATGTGACCTGGGCATATACTATAATCTCTATCGTGATGAGTTCTTTTGCGAATATCATGTATTTGGAATGCCCCATGTCAGCTATGATTTTGATGCGACGGATCTTGATATGCTTGCACAGCGATTGGAACTGTATCTCGTTCGCTATCTGGGGTATGTGGCGGCGGAGGCGGCAGACAAGGAAAATGCAGTCTATCGGAATGAAAGGAGAGCAGATGAGGACGCGTGCAGGAGCTCATTTGTCGGTCTTACGAGAAGAAGTATTGAAACGAGCGTATACCATATTTCAGCAGATTGATCGAACAGCAGAATACAATACGAAAAAGGTTCTGGATGCTATGCGTACCTGCAGAATTTCAGAAGCGCATTTTAATGTGAGCTTTGGCTACGCATACAGCGATCTTGGACGTGAGAAGCTGGATGAACTCTATGCGCATGTATTCGGTGCGGAGCGTGCACTCGTGCGTACCCAGTTTGTCTCAGGAACACATGCACTCGCGACCGTATTGTTTGGCATCCTGCGCCCCGGGGATCAGCTCATTTCTCTCACAGGAAAACCATATGATACAATGCAGACTGTTATTGGCTATGAACATGAAAGCAGTGGTTCGCTTAGGGAGTTCGGCATCCTTTATGATGAGCTGCCACTTCAAAAGGGGCTTGTTGACTTGGAGGGGATTGCGCGTATCATTACACCGCAAACCAAAGCAGCTCTTATTCAGCGCTCGCGCGGTTACAGTGAACGTCATCCGCTCAGCATCGAGGATATTCGGCAGATCAGCACACGTGTCAAGGATGCAAATCCAAACTGCATTGTGTTTGTTGACAACTGTTATGGTGAATTTGTTGATCGTATGGAGCCCACTGATGTAGAGACTGTTGACATCATGGCGGGTTCGCTCATCAAAAATCCGGGTGGTGGGCTTGCACCGACCGGAGGATATATCGCCGGGCGAAGCGAACTCGTTGCAGCGGCATCTTATCGTCTCACCGCCCCCGGTATGGGGGACGAGTTAGGGGCGAGTCTCACATCGAATCGGCTGCTCTTTCAAGGATTCTTTCTTGCCCCCCATATTGTTGCACAGGCACTCAAGGGAGCTGTTTTCGCGGATGCGGTCATAGACGACGACGGTGTCGTTCACCGCGGCGGGTATTTTTGAGGGACTGGGGTATCATACATTTCCTCGTCTTGAAGATGAGCGCAGCGACATCATTCAGGCGATCATTCTTAGGAATCCAGAGCGACTGAAGGCATTTGCACGTGCCATTCAATCCATGTCGCCGGTAGATTCCTTTGCAGCACCAGAGCCATGGGATATGCCCGGCTATACAGATCAAATCATCATGGCAGCAGGAACTTTTGTGCAGGGGGCTTCTATTGAACTCAGCGCTGATGGTCCTATGCGTGAGCCATACGCAGTATATTTACAGGGAGCACTTAGCTTCGAACATGCAGCTTTGGGGATTATGGCGGCAGCAGAAGCAGTCTTTGAGACATAATGAAGGGGCTGCTGCATCAGACCAATTGTCTGATGCAGCAGCCCCTTGTTTGAACTCTTTATGATTCCGGAAATGCGACGACGAGGAGCATCTTGAATGGTGTGTCCTGCGCAGCATAGACAGAATGTGGATGATTTGCCGGCATGACGATGCTTTCACCTTCTTTTATGCTGTAAGTCTGGTCGTCGATCTTGATGATGCCCTCTCCTTCAAGTGCCGTAACAAGAGCATCTCCTTTTGATTCATGCGTGCTGACGCCTTCACCTTGTGCAAATGCAAAAAGTGTGATGCCGAGACCTTTATTTTGAACCAGTGTCTTGCTGACAACTTGACCGTCTGCATATGCAACCAGTTTCCCGAGGGAGAGAACCTCTGCATGATTGATGTTGTTTAAGATAGCCATTGATATTCCTCCTAGCATTTGTGCTTATCTTCATATATCATACAATGACAAATGAAATCATACTGTGATAGAGCACACAATTCCGAGAAAAATACTCGGGATTTGATTTTTATGTTGTCAAAAATTATTTCTTGTTTTATAATATGAATAGATTATTTTTATGATTTAGACAATACTGCTAAAAAAGGAGGAGAAACACGATGACACTGGATCGCACCGATCTCATCGACCAAGTTCGAAAACTCACTGCTGCACCGTCTGTCTATGAAGGCCTAAAGAAAAAGGCACAGAGATTTCTGGATGCAGCGGGAACACCGGAGGAGCAGACGGCATTCGCAGAGCTCGTCAAAGAGTTAAAAGATGATGTTTTAACCATTGATGCACTGATTGCGTTTGCAGACTCACCCGATGGCGTGGCTGTATTTGGCGAAAAGGAGTCCGGTGGGATAGCGGCCGCAGCCAAGAAAGCAAAAGAGCAGGGAGAAACGACATGCATCTGTCCCGCATGTCAGACAGGCAAAATCATTCTCGAGAATCAAACGGCGATTGCCTTATAAAAATGATGGTACGGAAAGGAGCTGCTGCACGAAATTGTTCGTGTAACAGCTTTTTTATTGAAAAGGTACAGGCATGACCGTTGCTGATGTATATATCAACATCCCCGTCAAAAGTATTGCGCGTGCATTTACCTATATCGTTCCGGAAACGCTCATGCAGATTGGTGCTGGGTGGCGTGTACTGGTTCCGTTTGGGGAGGTGCAGGTGGAGGGCTTTGTCGTTGAGACGCGTCCTTATGACCCTGTGCGGGATGGAGGGTACCATTTACGGGAGATTCATGGAACCGTCGATGCGGAGGCATGGTTCACGCCTGCGCTGTTTGCCTCGACACAGGCACTGGCAGAATTTTATCTGTGTGCGCCGGCAGAGATGATGCGGCTCTTTATGCCTGGAAAAAGCGGAGTACATATCTTTCCGATCTATCGTGCAAAGGCAGACAGTAAAAATCATCCATTGCTGAGCGATATGCAGGTCAATGCTGTCTATGAGGCACTCTTGCAGAGTGAGGGGCAGCGGCTGTCTGAGCTGCGGCAGGCGCTGCCGCATATCTCAGTAGATACAGCGATTGAAAAACTTCTGCGTTATCGTCTGATCCACAAGGAGTATCTGGCTGATGAGAGGGATAAGGCACGTTACGAAAAATATTATCGTGCGGTCACTCCCATTACGGATGAGATGTGCGCGGCGCTTTCCCGCAAACGTGCACAGGCATATGCACTTACGCTTTTTCAAACACAGGCAGAGTGGTCGAAGGAAGCACTCACAGAAAAGGGGGTATCTGCACATACAATCAAAAACCTGCTTGTGGCAGGCTATATTGTTTTGCATTTGCATCGAAAAATACGAGACAGCTATGGTATGCAAAAACAGGCAGAAGCTATGGAGGAAGTGTCTTTGACCTCAGATCAGGCGCATGTGGCTGCTGTCCTTCATGCGGGCTTTATACAAGGCGGTTATCGGGGATATTTGCTTTGGGGTGTTACAGGCAGCGGGAAAACGCGTGTTTATATAGAGACAGCGCGTATGGTTCGTGCATCTGGGCGTCAGGTGATTGTTCTCGTGCCGGAAATCGCTCTGACGGGACAGCTCATCACGGCGTTCCAGTCTGTTTTTGCGCAAGATATTGTCGTTATGCACAGCAGGCTGTCGTTTGCAGAACGCAATGATGCAATATTTCGTGTCCGCCGGCAGCAGGCAGGAATCGTTATCGGAGCGCGGTCTGCACTCTTTATGCCGGCAGAGGACATTGGCTGTATCATCCTGGATGAGGAGCAGGATATGTCCTATAAACAGGATGAATCGCCGCGCTATCATGCACGTGTGGTCGCGGAGATCTTGGCACGTCAGCATGGTGCGCTTCTGCTTCTGGGAAGTGCAACACCGGCACTTGAAACCTATGCACGGGCTTGCAGCGGGGAGCTGACCCTGCTTTCCATGCCAAAGCGCATTGGCAGCCAGCCGATGCCGCATATGCAGGCAGTAGATATGCGGGTGGAACTTTCGCGTGGACGCAGGCAAGTCATTTCACTTCCGCTGAGAGAGCTGTTAAAGGAAACACTTGCAAGGTGTGAGCAGGCAATCATTATGCTGAACCGCCGCGGCTATTCGACCTTTATTATGTGTCGTTCCTGCGGCGCTGTCATCACATGCAGTGAATGCGGACTGCCCTACGTCTATCATGTAAACGGAGTGCTCCTATGCCATCACTGTGACACTCGTATCCCTGTTCCAAAGCTCTGCCCGAAATGCGGAAGCCGTTATATTAAATACTTTGGTTCCGGGACGGAAAAGCTTGAGGAAGAACTGCACACACTGTTGCCGGAGGCGAAGGTCGTGCGCATGGATCGGGATACGACAGGACGCAGGTTTGCCCATGATGAAATCCTCGCGCAGTTCCGCCGCCGCGATTACGATATTCTCCTGGGCACACAGATGGTTGCGAAGGGGCATGATCTTCCGGGGGTTCATACAGTAGGGATCATCAGTGCCGACGCAAGCCTCAACATTCCGGATTTCCGTGCAGCAGAGCGTTGTTTTGTGCTTATTACACAGACTGCGGGGCGGGCAGGGCGTCATGGTGCACGCGGAGAAGTTATTGTTCAGACATACAATCCGGAGCATTATGCTGTCGTTCATGCCATGGGGCAAGATTATCAGTCGTTTTACGAGCGGGAAATAAAGCTGCGCCGTGAACTCTTTTACCCGCCGTTCAGTCGTCTTGTGAAGATTCTTTTTCATGACAAAATCTCTGCGCGTGCTTGGGAAAATGCGGCAGCGCTTATCGCATCCTTTCAAACGAAGTTCAAAGATGTGCCAGGACGCGTTGCTCTTGGGCCATCACCTGCGCTGATTGCACGGGAGCGGGGGGTATATCGTTTTGTTGTTTTGATTAAGACAGATGTACTCCAGCCTGTACAAGCATTTTTGCGGGAGCAGGGATTTCATTTGCGAAATGATGCTGTGATTGACATCGATCCAATGACAATTTTTTGATAAAAACTATTGAATACGAATAAAAATCCTGTTAATCTTGGAGCAGACAACAGCAATGGAGGCAGATCATCTATGGTGACGATTCTTGGACGAGCTAAGATCAATCTGACGCTTGACATTCTGGGACTGCGAAATGATGGATTTCATGAAATCGCAACAGTGATGCAGTCTCTTTCACTCTCTGATACGCTGACACTTTCGCGTCAGGATGCAGGAATTACGTTGACGGTTGATACGGCAGACCTAGAGACCGATCAGCGTAATCTTGCTTACCGTGCTGCGGCTCTTATCATGGAGGAGTGCGGGATAAAAGGTGGTGTTCACATTGATATTGTGAAGCGAATCCCAATAGCAGCGGGGCTTGCGGGCGGAAGTGGGGATGCTGCTGCTGTACTGCGTGGCATGCGCACACTTTATTCGCTAGAGATTTCTGACGATAAACTCTATGAACTGGGAGCGCGTCTTGGCTCGGACATACCGTTTTCTCTCTTGGGCGGCACTGTATTTGCTACGGGAAGAGGCGAGGTGATGAAGCCGCTTTCTGAACTTCCTGTGATACCTGTCGTTCTTGCAAAGCCACCGGTGGCCGTTTCTACCGCATGGGCCTATCAGACCTATGATACACAGCCATCTGCGGTGCATCCAGACCATGCTTCTTTTCTCCAGGCACTGCAAGAACAGGATATGCTGTCGTGTGTACGTCATTGTGTGAATGTATTAGAGTCTGTCACAGAGCGACGTCATCCCGTGATTGGTGCGTATCGTACGCGGATGCGTGCGGGCGGTGCTTATTGTGCAATGATGTCAGGCAGTGGGCCAACTGTGTTTGGCCTATGCCCCGACCGCATGACGGCAGAGCGTATTGCGGAGGAGTTTCGCCGGGATACGGAGGCCGAAGTGCATGTGACACAGACGGTAGGGAGATATTAAAAAGCTGCCGTATGAGTGGAATGTAAGATGAGCAATCAGATGAAGGGACGTTTTATGGAAGGAAGACTTTCACCGGTCGTGGTGAACAGCTACCAGCCGCTTAGGGAAATTGTCTGCGAAGTGCTCCGAGATGCGATTCGCGGTGGGGTATTAAAGCCTGGTGAGTGGCTCAAAGAGAATGATCTCGCAGATGAACTGCTTGTTAGCCGTACGCCCGTACGCGAAGCGATTCGAAAGCTTGAGCAGGAGGGATATGTTGTCACGGTACCGCGGCGTGGTGCTTATGTTGCAAGTGTATCCATCCGCGACATCAATGAGATTTTTGAAATTCGTGCCGCACTTGAAGCACTTGCCTGTGAGCTTGCTGCGGAGCGCATCACAGATGAGGAGCAAGAGCGTTTGGAACGCTTGCTTGTTGCGATTGGCCGTGCGATTGAAGAGCAGGATATAGAGCGTATCGTTCAAACAGATATTGAGTTTCATGAGCTTTTGTATCAAGCTGCGCGAAATGAGCGGCTGCTTGTTATCATCGGGAATTTGCGTGAACAACTGACACGCTTCCGTACGATCTCTATGTCGTATCCCGGCCGTTTGAAGGCGACACTTGAGGAACATCGTGCGATTGTCGATGCTATTGGGGCGGGTGATGCTCGTTATGCGCGTAAGGTCGGTGCAAAGCATATGGAAAATTCAGAGCAGACATTGCTTCATGCAATCGAAGAACAGGAGCAAAAGACCGGGAAAACACTGGTCAAGAGAAAAAATAAAAAGACAAAGGGAAGTACCCCCTCGTGCAGTGTTTCCTGAGAACTGGAGGAGAATGGATGTTGGATTTCGTTACAGTGATACTCGCGGCAGGTAAGGGGACGCGCATGAAATCAAAGCTGCCGAAGGTTTTGCATAAAGCAGCGGGAAAACCCATGCTGCAGCATGTTATTGATGCAGCAGATGCGGCAGGTGCACGTCGTAATATTGTCGTCACGGGATTTGGTGGAGAGGTTGTACGACAATGGATTGGCGACAGTGTAGAATATGTGGAGCAGCATGAACAGCTTGGAACGGGGCATGCTGTTTTGCAGACGAAAGAATTGCTGTTGAGGGAGCGTGGAACGATCATGGTTCTGTGCGGGGATACCCCTCTTTTGACAGCAGAACTGCTCGCGCGGTTTCATGAGGAGCATGTGCAGTCGGGGGCAAAGGCAACGGTACTCACGGCAATGATGCCAAATGCAAAAGGATATGGACGTATCGTTCGCAGAGAAAATGGCGAAGTTTTGAAAATCGTCGAGCACAAAGATGCGACAGAGGAAGAGCGCGCGATTCATGAGGTCAATGCAGGAATCTATTGTTTTGATGCACAGGCACTCTTTACCGCACTTACCGAAGTAACGAATGACAATGCACAGGGGGAATATTATCTTCCAGATGTGCTCGGGATTCTTAGGAATGCGGGAGAGAAGATCTGGGCAGTTGTCGCCGATAACTATGAAAGTACGCTGGGAATCAACTCGCGCAGTCAGCTCGCGGTGGCAGAACGGATTTTGCGCCGTCGTAAAGTTGAGGAAATTATGTCAGAGGGCGTTACTGTCATTGATCCAGATACGACCTTTATTGATGCTGAAGTACGGATAGGAATGGATACCATCCTGTATCCGTTTACATTTCTAGAGGGCGTGACGGTGATTGGAGAGAACTGCCGTATCGGTCCGAATGTCCGTTTCCAGAATATGGTTGTGGGAGATGATGTTACAGCACATTTTACATATGCGCATGATGCCGTCATTGAGCATCACGCAGATCTGGGGCAGTTTACCCACATTCGCCCAGACAGTCACATCGGAGAAGGCGTTCGGGTTGGGAATTTTGTCGAGGTAAAAAACTCCAATATCGGTGCTGGTGCAAAGCTGCCGCATCTTTCCTATATCGGTGATTGTGATATGGGCGCATATGTCAATATGGGCTGTGGAACCATTACTGTCAACTATGACGGGAAGAATAAATACCGTACTGTGATTGGTGATCGTGCCTTCATTGGGTGTAATTCAAACCTTGTTGCTCCTGTTACGATTGGGGATGATGCCTATATCGGTGCCGGATCGACCATTACACATGATGTGCGTCAAGGGACGCTC
>CALIBA010000347.1 GCA_938045435.1 uncultured Selenomonas sp. | reverse complement strand
AACGGTCTCCAAAACCGTAGGTTGTGAGTTCAAGTCTTACTGCCCCTGCCATTGAAATAAGCCGTATCATGTCTAACGATACGGTTTTTCTTTTCTCTCATCTTCTTTTTATTGTAAAAAATCTAGTGATGGTGTAAAATATATGGGCAAGGTGATTTGTTTTGCCATGGATTTAAGGAGGAGATATATCAATGAAAAGGTTCGTCCAGATGGCGTTGGTTCTATGTCTTGTGCTTATTGGTGTACAGGCTTCAGCGTCTGCTTATGCCGATAAGGTAACCCTTCCGGAAGGCGCTGTTCTTACGAATATCAATCGTCTTGCAGTCGGTGCTCCTCTTTATGTGCAAGTTGAGGATACGGCGCCTTCACTTGAGATTCTGACACAGGTAGTGTCAGATGCGAGCCGAATCACACATACAAATATTGTTCCGTATGATGTTATTGTGAATGGGCTTCAAACAAACAGTGGTGTTGATATTAAGACGCTTCCGCGCCGTGATGCAGCAAAGGTATTTAAGGATAATGTAGCATCTTTTGCAGATGCCTACATTATCCTGACGGTTGCGAACAACAGCCGCACGACGTTCTTCTTTGATGTCTACCGCTCCGGTTCGAACGAGCTTCTCTATACCTATGAGATTCGTGCAAACAAGTCAGACGGAAATACGGTAGCAACATTCTCAGCGCTCTCTGAGCAGTTTTATAAGAACTGGCAGCGTTCCATCGAGGCTCAGAACAAAGGAAAATAAAAAGATATAGGAAAGAAAGCTCTCATGTTAATAATGAGAGCTTTTTATCATGTAAGAAAAATACAGTTCATACCTAATCAGATATATTTGCGACCCACCTCCATAGTAAACAATGATTTCATTTGACAAATGTCCTATGCTATAATAATATAAATAGGTTACGTTTGAATGGTTGATTTGGGGAGGAAATATAATTTTATGGGAATGAACGAAAATCTGCGTAATATCGCAATTATCGCGCACGTAGATCATGGAAAGACGACTCTGGTGGATGCGATGCTGCGGCAGAGCCATGTATTTCGTTCAAATGAACAAGTCAGTGATCGCGTCATGGATTCTGGTGATATTGAGCGTGAGCGTGGCATTACCATACTTTCAAAAAATACGGCAATTCTCTATGATGGCATTAAAATCAATATTGTCGATACACCCGGGCATGCGGACTTTGGTGGTGAGGTAGAACGCGTTCTTAACATGGTGGACGGTGTTCTCCTTCTTGTTGATGCGTTTGAGGGCCCCATGCCGCAGACGAAGTATGTGCTGCGCAAGGCACTGGAGCAGAAACTCAAACCGATTGTCGTCATTAATAAGATTGACCGTCCCGATCAGCGCGTGGACGATGTTTATGATGAGGTTTTGGAGCTGTTCATGGAACTGGATGCGGACGATGACCAGCTGGATTTCCCTGTGATCTATGCGACGGCACGTGACGGTGTCGCGAAGTTCAAGATGGAGGATGAGAGCGACACTCTGGAACCGCTCATGCAGACGATTGTGAAGGCAATTCCGGCGCCGCAGGGCGATGCAGATGGTCCTCTGCAGATGATGGTGACGACGCTTGAGGCTGATGACTATGTGGGACGCGTGGCGATCGGCCGCATCATTCGCGGCTCTGTGCATCCAAATCAGAATGTTGTTGTTATCAGCGGCGATCATGAGACAAAGGCAAAGATCGGCAAGGTCTATGTCTATCAGGGGCTTAAGCGTGTTGATGTCGATATGGCAGGAATGGGGGAGATCGTTGCTCTGACAGGGCTCGGCGATGTGAGCATCGGCTATACGGTGGCAGATGCGGAGAACCCGGAGGCCTTGCCGACAATTAATATTGATGAGC
This sequence comes from uncultured Selenomonas sp., assembly GCA_938045435.1. GTDB lineage: Bacteria > Bacillota > Negativicutes > Selenomonadales > Selenomonadaceae > Centipeda. The sequence goes on along the minus strand of CALIBA010000347.1, from coordinate 4,292 downwards.
CGACGCTTTCGATGACATTTGGGGTCAACACAAGTCCCTTTGCAGGGCGTGAGGGACAGTTTGTGACCTCGCGGCATCTGCGCGACCGACTATTTAAGGAAATCGAGACGAATGTAGCGATGCGCGTCGAGGAGACGGATTCGGCGGATGTGTTCAAGGTTTCGGGACGCGGTGAGTTGCATCTCTCGATTCTGATTGAGCAAATGCGCCGCGAGGGTTATGAACTGCAGGTCGGAAAACCAGAGGTTGTCTATAAGACGATTAACGGGCAGAAATGCGAGCCAATGGAGAATCTGACGGTCGAGGTCCCACAGGAGTATATGGGTGCAGTTATGGAGGCGCTTGGCACGCGCAAGGCGGAACTCTCGAATATGACGGAGCTGTCGGGCTACATCCGCATGGAGTTTTTCATTCCTGCGCGCGGACTGATCGGATTCCGTTCGGAGCTCCTGACGAGCACGAAGGGCAACGGTATAATGAACCATATCTTCCATGGCTATGTGCCATACAAGGGGGATATGAGCGGGCGCTCTCACGGCTCGCTTGTGGCATTTGAGCAGGGGGAGACGACGGGCTATGGTATTTTCTCTTTGCAGGACCGCGGGACAATGTTTATCTCGCCGGGACAGCAAGTCTACGAGGGGATGATTGTCGGCGAGAATTCGCGCGACATTGATATGGACATCAATCCATGCAAGAAGAAGAATGTCACGAATATGCGTACATCAGCATCCGATGAGGCGATTCGTCTTACGCCGCCGCGTATTCTCAGCTTGGAGCAGGCGCTTGAGTATATCAATGACGATGAGCTCGTTGAGGTAACGCCGGAGAATGTTCGTCTACGTAAGGCGATTCTAGATCGTACTGCACGTGGGCGTGCAGCGAAAAATGCACGAAAATAACAGCATGGTATGCAAATTCCTATTTTAATTCGGCTTTTATGGAAATAAGACAATTTTTATGATAATATATACTTATTGATGGAGTGATAACATTAATAAATAATGTGCTCAGGCAATAGACTTGATGAGGAAGGAAGAAATAAATGAGTGCGAATTCATTATATTCTCGCGTGAAAGATGTTGGTTCACGTGTACTGAACGCATTCATGCCTTTGCCAGAGGACGATGATGAATATGAGGAGGATACTACTTCACTTCAAGAACAGCATCAAGAATATGAGTCCATACGGGAAAGGCGTGTTGCTGGCGGCGGGACGGTATCATCGTTTGCTCCTTCGTCTTTTCATACCACAGGATCGCATGATGGAGCGCATATATCCAGTACTGGCGATGCAGGTACACAGTTTACAGTTCACACGACAAAGGTCGCAGAACTCAAAGTTCGCATCCATCGACCACGCCGTTATGATGATGCGGCAGAAGCCGTTTTGCAGCTCAAACAGGGCATTGCGATTGCTGTGAATTTTGATTGTATGGAGGAAGCGGAGCGACGCCGTGTCTGTGATTTTCTCAATGGGGCCTGTTATGTACTGCACGGGACGGGGCGTGTTGTTTCAAGCACGATTGTTTTGTATGCGCCCAAGGGAGTTACTGTGACAGATGCGATGGTACTGCATCCATAGTCGTCTGTGAAACTTATCTGTATTTTGAAAGCCACTGCATGCAACAGTGCATTGGCTTTTTTATATGGTAGGTGCAGTCAAAAAATTTAATCCGTCATTTATCCGTTCTTAAAAGCTGTCAAAGGCGGGGTATATAAAGTATAAATAAACTTAGATGATTTATGAAGGAGTAGGAGAGAAATGAAAATAATCAATAAGCGATATGTTTCTATTGTACTTGCCGGTATGATGGGGATAGGAGTACTTGCAGCCGATCTTGGCGCAGTGGAGGCAAAGAGTACATCTCCGTATATCAATGGGGCGACAAATGAATATAGCTTTCGCATGAAAGAAGAGGAGCGAATCCACGACCAGAATGTCAGACGCATTCAATTTGATTTTCGCCGTGATGGAAATCAAGAGAAGTATGATCGTGCGATGAAAGAGGAGCAGAAACGGCACGACCAAGCCGTCAAGGAAATAAAGAGAGATTATGAGCGTCGGGGGTATAGCCGCCGCTGAATTTATGGATTCAAGCAGAGCTGATATACAATGGTATATTAGCTCTTTTTTGTGTCAAAACATAGGAAGTATTTACAATAACCCATTAAAAATGATAAGATGAGATGTAATATTTTTGGTGCGGAGTACATCCGCGTAAATTTTCTTTTATCCAAAAGGGTGGTACGCAAAGATGAATGAGCTTCTCTATAAGATCCCTGCACACACGCCGCGCGAGGAGATTATCGCACAGCTTCGGGCACATCCGGAGGTGCGCTTTGTCTCGTTGGTTGGCATCGATATGGCAGGCAATGATACAGATGAGAAGATTCCCGTACGGATTTTTATTGAGGATATTGAAAAATTCTACAATGGAACTGCTGTGCAAACGGATGGATCATCTGTTGTTCTGCCAAAGATTGCAACCATCAATAATGCAAAGGTAGACCTTCCCATCGATCCCGCGGTCAACTGGTTTGTAGACTATGATCCAGAGAGCTCGGATGAGGAGACAGGGCTTCCCGTTGGAACGCTCCGTATTCCGTCCTTTATTATTCATGAGGGGAAACGTGTGGATTCACGAGCTGTACTCGTGGATACACTTGCCTATGTCAAGCAGGAACTGCTTGATTTCTTTCATGCGCACCCTTCGATTTCCGGAGCGCCGCATCTCAACGGGACAGACATTGTGGATATTTGCTTCACATCTGCGACAGAGCTTGAGTTTTGGGTCAAGACCCCACTCGATGACAACGCTTCGATTGAGGAGATGTCAGCTTCGCAGGTGATGAATGAGCAGTACTGGGAACGCACGCATGGAGCAGTACGTACGGCTCTTGAGGACTGCATGATCCAGCTCGATCGATATGGGTTTCACATGGAGATGGGGCATAAGGAAGTGGGGGGGCTTAAGGCACAGATTGACGAAAGCGGCCGCATGACACATGTCTGTGAGCAGATTGAAATCGACTGGCAGTACGACCATGCCGTGCAGGCAGCGGATAATGAGCTTTTTGTCCGTACGTTTGTGCGTGAGATCTTCCGTCTTTACGGTCTTGAGGTCAATTTCAAGGCGAAGCCGCTGATTGGGCTTGCCGGCAATGGAGAACATACACATCTGAGTCTTGCAGCAGTGACGCGTGATGGCAAGCGACACAGCCTTTTTGCCGCCGATGACCAGCACAAAGACTATATGAATGGGGTCGGTTACGGGGCACTCATGGGGCTCTTAAAGAACTATGAAGCAATTAACCCTTTTGTTTCGGCAACGAATGATTCCTTCAATCGCCTTAAGCCTGGGTTTGAAGCACCGGTCTGTGTGGTTACATCCTTTGGGGCATCTCCTGCCATTCCATCGCGCAACCGTACAGTGCTTGTCAGTCTGATCCGTGATCTTAAAAATCCACTTGCAACACGGTTTGAACTGCGTGCCACCAATCCGTATACAAATACCTATCTTGTCATTGCAGCGTGTTATCTTGCCATTCTGGACGGCATCAAAAAGACAGCAGGGCGTACGACGACACAGCTGCTTGCAGAACTCTCCAAGCAGCCGGGAGAGGCTGGGGTCTACCTTGAGACGAACCGCGCATATCGGAGTGAAGAGGATGTTTTTGAACATTACACTGCCGAGGAGCGTGATATGCGTTTTGGAAAACCGCCCGCAACAGTCTGGGAAAATATGCTCGGATTCGATCTCTACCCGGATAAGACGGCGGTATTGACCACCGGAAGTGCACTGCGCCCGCAAATCATCGAATCGTTCCGTACGGGTGCGCTTCTGCGGTGGAGGACGGAGCTTATCAGTCGGATTATTCCGGAGAATCGCAATCTTGTCCGGCGCATGACGGAGATTAAGAGTGACTTTGTCACCGATCAGGATGTCTATACATGGAATAAGATTCATGATCTTAGGATCTATCTTGCAAAGGATACGATTGATGACAAGGCACTCTTTAGCTTGCTCATTAAGGCTTTGACAGAGGGGGACTATCCGACTGCATCCGCCCTTCAGCTCGAAATGTATGCCAAGATGGAGGAACTGAAAGAGCTTTATGACAGTTATAAGAAAAATATCATTTAAGTTCTTTTCCTATTTTTAAGAAAAAAGGTAAAAATGAATTAGGTGCATATTTTGTTAAAAATAATAAAACTGACTTTGAATTTTGTAGACATAAAATAAAGATACCTACATTAAAATTTGTAAGAGTAAAAGAATATGGATACA
>CALIBA010000346.1 GCA_938045435.1 uncultured Selenomonas sp. | reverse complement strand
CATCCCAGGCCAGCAGCATCAGCGCCGCCCAGATCGGCCCATAAGTCCACCACGCCCCCGCGCTCACCGGCGCATCCAGCACCAGTACCGCGGCCAGAAACAGCAGTACCGGCTCCGTATAGCTGAGCAGCGCAAACAGCCCGAAGGGCAGCAGCAGCCCGGCGCGCAGATGCGCCACCATACCCACCGAACTCACCAGCCCCAGCGCCGGCAGCAGCAGCCAGTAACGCGGCTCGTCGCGCACCACGGCCAGCGCATCGCCGTGCACCATCAGGTACACCAGCATCACCGGCACCGTCAGGCACAGGTCCAGCGTCAGCCCCGGCAGCGCCGGAATGCCCATCACGCGGCGGCTCAGATAATAGGGCGGAAACAGCACGCACACCCACAGCGAGGCCCAGGAGAAACTGCGCGTGGCCCATACCTCGTGCGCCACCCCCAGCACGGCCAGCCCCAGGGCCAGCAGCTGACGGCGGTTGAGCCGTTCCTTCAGCCATACCCGGGCCGCCAGCGCCATGCCCAGCGGGTACAGAAAGTACCCGATGGCCACATTCACGCCCTCGCCGTTGACCGGCCCCCACATGAACAGCCACTGCTGGCTGGCCACGATCAGTGTGCCCACCAGGAACACTACCCAGCGCCACACGCCGTGCCCCAGCTGCTGCCGCACCAGATGCTCCAGCGCACCCAACCCCGCCCGGGAGGCCCCCAGCAACAGCAGCAGCCGCCGCCTACCTCCCGCCGCAGACGAATGCGGACGGATCACTTGAGATCCGCATCCTCGCGGGACGCTACGGTAGCATCAACATCGAGAATAGCGCCTCCATCGGCGACGGACAGATCCGCCGCCTCGCCCACGCGCTTCACACGGGCGCACCCATCGAAGGGCGGCGGCTCGAAAAGGCACTGTATAACATCGCCGCACTCGGCGGCGTAGAGGCGGCGGGGCTCCTCTCACCGGGCGCGGACTTCGGCACGAGCGACCTCACCATCCGCGTCAAAGATGGAAGGCGGCAGAGTTTCGTCCTCTACAGCGAGAACTACGGGAGCAAGACCGCGGGACGCTATCGCTACGGCGTACAGGCGGGTCTGTCGAATCTCACCCGCAGCGGCGACCGTCTGAGCCTTGCCGCGATGATCTCGAACGAGGACCTCCGCAACTACAGCCTCACCTATACCTGTCCCGTCGGTGCATCCGGCACCATGATCGGACTCGGTGTCAGTCGCATGGACTACGAGCTTTCGGGCGCGTTCCGCCGCCTCGGCGCACAGGGACACGCCGACACCATGAGCCTCTTTGGCACATCGCCGCTCCTGCGCACCGCACGGGACAGCGTCAGTATTACCTACGGATGGGACTACCGCAGACTTGAGGACGAGTACAAGAACGTCCACACAAACCTCGAAAAGCACAGCAGCACCGCCCATCTCGGCGTGCGCGGCACGATGAACCGCCCGCGCACACAGCTCACCTACGACCTCACAGCCTATCATGGAACGATTGCGTCAGACTCTGCCATGGCGGAGCGACAGATGCGGCGTGCGGGGACAGAGGGCGGCTTTACCAAGGGCGTGCTGAATCTCGGCGTGCGGCAGGAACTCGGTGGACGATGGCATCTGAACGTGAGGACGCAGCTGCAGGCAGCGGGGGACAACCTCGACAGCTCCGAGGAGATCTATCTCGGTGGGGCGAATGGCGTACGCGCCTACCCGCAGGGCGAGGGTTCGGGTGACAGCGGCTATCTCGCGAGTGCGGAGCTCGTCTATCGGACGGGTATCCCGCACCTCGAACTCAGCACCTACTACGACACAGGTCATGTGCAGTATGCGCATGACGGCGCAGACGGCGGCACAACGCTAAAGGGATGGGGCGTTGGCGTCAGCTACAGCCACCCCGGCGACTACTTCCTGCGGCTCGACTGGGCACGGCGCATCGGACTTGCACGGAACGTGAGCGAGGAGGCACAGGCAAAGAACCGTCTCTGGTTTATGGTCGGCAAAGTGTGGTAATGAGTCGTAGAGAAAGGACGAAGGGAAATGAAATCATCATCGAAAGCAAGCAAACATATTCATCGCGTTGTCGCTTATGCACTCTTTGCGGGGAGCATCGCCGCGCCCTTTGCCGCGCAGACGGCGTATGCTCTGCCCATCGATGGCGCGAACGCTGAAGCGAACGCAGGAGAGGCGAATATCTCCACGAGCGGCGCGATCATGGACATCACGGGCAAGAGCTCGCACAATATCCTCCGATGGGAGGACTTCTCCATCGACTCGGGCGAGAAGGTGCGCTTCGACGGCGGCAGCCAGACGCGCGACTATCTGAACCTCGTCACGGGCGAGGGCGCGTCGAACATCTACGGCACGATCGAGGGCGGCAGGAACGTCTACCTCGTGAACCCGCACGGCATCCTCTTTGCAAAAGGCTCTGAGGTCAATACGGGCGCACTCTACCTCTCGACGGCGAATCCCGCTGATATTGCCACAGCGACGAACACATTCAAGACAAACGGCACAAGCCCGCTCTCTGCGACCGCGCAGACGGGCGACGTGCTGAACCTCGGCACGGTAAAGGCAAGCAAACTCTACATCGAGGGCAAGAACGTCAAAGTCCTCAACACGGATGCGGTCACGGACACAAACGGCACGGCGCTCACGGGCAGCGCGGTCACCATCCGCAGCGAGGATGCGCCGCACATCGGCTACGATGTCGCTAATACCACGACGCGGAACTTTACCGTAAACGGCGCAGCGGTCTCGAAGACGGTCTCCGACTACAAGAATGCGAACAACTCAAAATCTGCAAGCACGCGTGGGTGGGTTGTCCAGAACCTCGGCGGCACGGCGCATGGGGACTATGACTATATGCGCGTGCATAACGTCTACGAGCTGCAGCACATGGACGTGAATCAGATTGATGACGTGGATCCCGATAAGAGGAAGATCCTCGGCAGATATATGCTCGCGAATGACATCGCGGCAAGTGAGACAAAGGACTGGGATCGGGGCTTTCAGCCGATTGGCGATGTTACTAGAGGGTCCTTTAGGGGACGATTTGACGGCGTAGGGCACACGATCACGGGGCTTACCATTAAGCCACCGACCGATACTACTGGGCAGGTTTCTCGCGGGATGTTTGGATACATCAAGTACGCGCTCGTCGAGAATGTCTCCCTGAAGGATGCCTCCGTGACGGGAGTGAGGGATGTCGGCGGCATTGTGGGAGCTGCAGAATTTTCTACCATACGGAACGTCTCCTTCAGCGGTAAGGTCCATGGAGGCGGTACTGGATTGTACGATAACTGTGCCGGCGGCATTGGGGGAACTCTACAAGGAAGTACCCTTGAGAACGCCTACAATGAGGGTACGATCGAAGGGAACGGTGCGGTCGGCGGCATTGTGGGATATGTGTTTAACAACTCCACCGTTCAGAACGTCCGAAATGTGGGCAAGGTCGTAGGAAATAGGCAGCTCGGCGGCATTGCGGGAACGGTAGAGTGGGGCAGCGTTCGGAACGCCCTGCAGACGGGAACCGTGGAGCAACGAACGGGACAGGGGGATCCGACCGTCGGCGGCGTTGTGGGACTTTTGCACGATGACACGGTCAGCCATGCCGTATGGAAGAAGGGCAGTGTAAAGAATGGGAACGGCGATCTGATCCAGAAGGGCGTCGGCAAAGAGATGGGAAATACTAGAGTGACCGATGTCAAAGAGCACAGTCTGGACGATATGAAGAAGGCAGAGACATACGCGGGATGGGGCAGTGACGTTGCCACCGAGGGCGGCAAGAGGACGCCGTGGCGCATCTACGACGGCAAGACCATGCCGCTGCTCAGGGCATTCCTCCGGACGAAGCACCTTGCAAACCGCGAGAAGGTCTACGACGGCGCGCCTCCGACGATTGCGGGTCTCGCCCCCGGTATCACATGGACGGCAGGGAAGGATGCCGGCACATATCATGCCTATAGCGAGCAGTATGACATCACCGGCGGCGCGTACAAGGTTGTGCCGAAGGAGTTGACGCTCAACTTTAGCACGCGCTTTGACAAGACCTACGACGGGAATGCAAACGTCACGCGGACGCTCACGAAGGGGACGCACTATGGTCTCACGGGCTTTGTCGGCAGCGATGGCTCAGATGTCGAACTGGCGGGTGCCGTCACGGGCAAGTATGCGGACAAGAACGCAGGCAGGGATAAGGAAGTGACGTTCCAAAACCTCACGCTCACGGGCACGGGGTCGAAGAACTATACCATCAAAAAGGCGCAGGGCGTGGGGACAATCACGCCGAAAGAGCTGACGCTCGACCTCGTGGGCAGTACGCGCTTTGACAAGACCTACGACGGCAATGCAAACGTCACGCAGACGCTCACGAAGGGGACGAACTATACCCTCACGGGCTTTGTCACGGGCGAGGGAAATGGCATCGCACTCGGTTCCTCCACAGGCACATACAGCGACAAGAATGCCGCCGCAGACAAAACCGTCACCTTTGGCGGGCTGACGCTCACGGGCACGGGCGCTGGCAACTACACGCTGAACAAGAGTACGCTCACGGGCACAGGCACGATCGCGCGGCGTGCGCTGACGCTCGGCGCAGTCGCGGCGCAGAGTAAGACCTACGACGGAAATACATTGGCAGACGCATCGAAGTTCCATGCGGGGCTGAACAATGCCATCGCGGGTGACAATGTAACGGCAGCCGCCACAGGTGCGGCGTACAACGACAAGAACGTCGCTGCGGCGAATCGCATCGACTACACGGGCGTCGCCCTCCGTGGTGCGGATGCGGGGAACTACACGCTCGCCGCGACCACGGCACAGGGGGCGGGCAGCATCACGCGGCGCGAGCTGACTGTTGATACCGTCGCGGCGCAGAGCAAGACCTACGACGGCACGACCTCCGCAGACACATCGAAGTTCCAAGCGACGCTGAATAACGTCGTCGCTGGTGAGGAAGTCAGCGTAGCGGCGACCGCTGCGGGCGCGGCGTACAACGACAAGAACGTCGCTGGGGCAAACAAGGTGAGCTATACGGGCGTTGCGCTCCAAGGCACAGGCGCGGGGAACTACAGTCTCGCCGCGACGACGGCACAGGGGGCGGGGTCGATCACAAAGCGTGCGCTGACCCTTGGTGCAGTCACGGCGCAGACAAAGACCTACGACGGCACGACCGCCGCAGACGCATCGCAGTTCCATACGACACTCGGCAATCTCGTCACGGGTGAGGAAAACCTTGTGACGGCAACTGCTGCGAGCGCGGCATACAACGACAAAAACGTCGCCGGGGCAAATAAAGTGAGCTATACGGGCGTTGCGCTCCAAGGCACAGGCGCGGGAAATTATGCCGTCGCCACGACCGCAGAGGGCGCAGGCTCGATCACGCGGCGCATGCTGACCGCCAGTGCAGTCGGGGCGCAGAGTAAGACCTACGACGGTACAACCGCCGCTGACGTATCGAAGTTCCGCGCGGCACTGAATAATATTGTCACAGGTGACAGCGTGACAATAGCCGCCGCAAGTGCGGCGTACAACGACAAGAACGTCACTGCAGCACATGTCGTGAGCTACACAGGCGTCGTCCTCGCGGGTGCGGATGCGGAGAACTACAGTTTATCCGCAACAACTGCGCAGGGGGCGGGCTCAATCACGCGGCGCACGCTGACACTCACTGCCGCCCCGCAGAGCGTTGTCCAGGGCGATGCACTGTCCTCCTTTACGGGACGAGCAGACGGTTTTGCCTATGGTGAGAACGCGTCTGTATTTGGTGCAGACGGCATCACATTCGGGACAGTGGCTGCGAATACCGACACACCAGGCACATACAGCATCATGGGTAAAGTGGGCAATGTAAGCGATGGTGCTATCGGCAACTACCGCATCAGACAGGCGGCGGGCAACGCGACTGCGTTCACCGTCCATGCCGCAGCACTGCCGGGCGGCATCCTCGCCGCACTCGTGCAGGACGCCGCGCCGCGCTTTGATACGGGCTTCGATCCGGAGGTCTATGTGTTCGGCTTGCCGCGTCCCATCCCCACGGCAACGCTCGGCATCTATCGCTTCGATACGGAACGTGCCTTCGAAATTCAGGGGTTGCGTCTTTGATGGCGCGTATTCGTGCTTCGTTAAATCTTTGTGAAAAGGAGGCCTTCCGTTGAAGATAAAAGCAAAACACGCGCGCTTTGGACTTGCCGTGCCCCTTGCGGCGGTGCTTCTGTTGCCGAGCACAGCCTTTGCAGCGACGAATTTGCCGCAG
>CALIBA010000345.1 GCA_938045435.1 uncultured Selenomonas sp. | reverse complement strand
CAGCCACCATGCTCGTGCCTATATCAAAGGCATTTCCGTTCGGCAGGATGAGTGTCGAAAATACAACATTGACACGTCCATTCGTCGCACCGCCGTCTGACTTATAGGTGCCAAGCAGCCGTGACCCGGCTGGGATCAATAGATTCGACCGCGTAAGGCTGTCATAAACATCCGCACTGACCTGCGCCGTTACTTGCCCGGGAACGGCGGTATCAATCCCCGTAAAGAGCATCGCAGGAATCAGTGTCCCCGCCTGAACGACATAGGAACTCCCGGAGGTAAGCGACATATTTGCTGTCTGCAAGGTGTTTGATACGGGAATCACAGGAGCATCTGCAGATGGCTGCGCCGCCGCACCTGCTGCGCCCCCCTCCCCTCCGGGGGTGCTGCTGCCGCTCCGTCCCAATACAAAGTCGATGGCAGACGCAAATCGTTTTTCAAGTTCATCTGCGGCGCGTTTTTCCGCAGCAAGCGCAGCATTTGCCGGCACAGCAGCAGGTGTCGGGACAGCAGCAGGTGTCGGGATGGCAGCAGGTGTCGGGACAGCCGCAGTCACCGGAGCACTATATACGCCTCCCCCCGGTGACGCAGCAACACTGTATGACTGCGACGGAATATCTTGCTCACCACGATTCACACGAGCTGCAACATGCGCATCATCGGAATCCATCGGCTGTGTACTCGCGACGCGAGTCCCCTGATTTCGCTGGTCGAGTGCACGCAGATCACGGTAACTGAGTTCATCCTTTGCGGCAGCTTCTCCTGCATGTGATGGTGTCTTTGTCTCCTGTACCGATGATCCGTTTGGACGGCGCGGGGCTTTGCTCCCGGGATCGTCTTGAAAGAAGACATAGCTCATTGTGAACGCAAGCAAGAGTCCAATGACGGTAAATCCGACAATTTTGCGTCGAACCCCATAAACTCTCTTGTGAACGCCGCTGTTCATGCGGACATCGCCGGGATTCTGGTCGCTTGCGTCTCCCTCAAGTTCTTTCGGAGACTCCTGTGCCTCATCCTCGTCCGTTGTGCGGCTGCGGTTACGGTTGAAATGGGTCTTAAAGGCTTGAATGAATTTGGTGATACTGCCCATATTCGCCATACTGCTCACCTCGCTTTATGCTCGATCGTGATGTTCTCGTGCTCACTCACCTGCAGCTGCGCCTTATCAAACGGGGCATCGATGATGTAGTAATCATCTTTCTGCTGGTAGTTGATGAGCGTCATCATCCGATTCCCCTTTTCTTGGATGAAGATAGGAACCTGCCGCTGCGGAATCTTCTTGAACTTCAAGTAAACGCGCATCCCATCGGAAAACACCATTTCGGGACGGTATTCTGCGTTCTTCCCCTTGACCTTATAACTAAAGTCAAGGTTTTCGACACTGGAAACATTGACAGAAGTCGTCCGCAGGGCTTCTTCTTTCTGCTGTATACGCAGCATATTTTGACGGTCTTCCGCTG
>CALIBA010000344.1 GCA_938045435.1 uncultured Selenomonas sp. | reverse complement strand
GATCGCCATACATAGAATACAGATGAATCGGAATATAGTCATGAAGTTCCTCCTTCTTTTCTGTCGTGCAGAATGCCTTCACTCTTTTCCTTGAGTACCTCCAGCAGCGCCTGTCTCACCTCATCGGGCACGTTCAGTTTCGTATCAAACATGATGCCGCCCTCCTGCACCTCAGCACCCTCGATTTCGATCATATCGATCAGCCGATGCCCGCGGAACACCCTCTGCCCGAGTGTCGATTCTGCGAGCACCGCATGAAAGTCCACGAGGACGCGATTGCCGCGGATGGTCACAGGAAGCTGCTTGGACAGATCTGTATAGCCGGCCATGCGCTGTACCATGGAGAGGGAAATGCGCGAAAAGAGCCAAGACATGAATCCGTGATCCGGAATATTTTTCTTTCGCACGCGATAGACGGCATAGGATTTCTCCCCCGTATGCACCAGATTTTCCAGTGTCCCCGAAAGGTCGATATGTCTGTACTTTTTCGTGGTCTCACAGGAAATATCCAGCTGCCCATTTCCATGTGAGGTAAGACGCACTGCTGTGATGCCCCCCTCCTCTTTGAGGCCCTGCGCAATCGCATCATTCATCATCTCATCGCGCACAAAAAGGTGTCCCTCGGCGATCTGTGAAAGCGTCTCGCGATCCCATGTATCATGCAGTACCGTAAACACAGGGCCGTAATCCTGCACCGCCTCTGTGAGCGCATGCCAGTCGATCCTGCGCGCATCCTCGATGATATGCGCGGGAATATCAATAACCATCCCTCATTTCCCACCTTCCTGCATAAAACTCCTTATAAGATACCATAAAATGCAGGAAAAAGGAATATCTGTCATACCAAACCTAAATACAGCTGCTTTACAAAAGAATATTTGCACAAACACTTCCAACACAATATAATATCCTTAAAGAAACTCTTTTTTAGGTGAGGAAAGGAGAACCATCATGAAGTTACAGGATTTAAAGATCAAGATTTTCGCCGACGGCGCAAACTTGGAGGAAATGCTCAGCGTATATCACAAGGGGGTTGTTCGCGGTTTCACAACAAATCCGTCTCTGATGAAGAAAGCTGGTGTCAAGGATTATAAGGCATTTGCCCGCGAGGTTTTGCAGCATATTCCCGACGACTCTGTTTCCTTCGAGGTGTTCTCTGATGATTTTTCCACTATGGAAAAAGAGGCAAAAGTGCTGTCGGCACTGGGAAATAATGTATATGTCAAGATTCCAGTGATGAACACAAAGGGTGCGTCATCCGTTCCGCTCATCAAAAACCTGTCTGCACAGGGCTGCCTTTTGAATGTCACCGCCATATTTACGCTGGCGCAGGTCACGGCAGTCGTCGATGCACTGTCCCCGGATGTACCCGCCATTATATCGGTATTCGCAGGCCGGATCGCCGATGCCGGTGTAGATGCCGCAGCGCTGATGAAAGATGCCGCCAAGATCTGTGCCAAAAAGCCAAAGGCAGAGCTGCTCTGGGCAAGCTGCCGCGAGTTTTACAACATCATGGAAGCGGAAAAATGCGGCTGTCAAATCATCACTGTCCCCAATGATATTCTTTCAAAGAGTAAGAACTATGGGAAGGATCTGGAGGCCTATTCACTCGAAACTGTACAGGGCTTCTTCAAGGACGCATCTGGGCTTGGGTTTTCGATTCTATAAAGACAGCGAAGATTTAGGTGATATAGGATGATCGAAAATTTATTTACCGAGCAGACCGTCGTCTTAGATGTGGAGGCAAAGGACTGGGAGGAGGCCGTGCGCTGCGGCGGGTCAATGTTTGCATCAGCCGGCAATACGACGGCGCAATATGCCGACGCCATGGTGAAAACGGTCAAAGAAACCGGCAGCTACATCGTCATCGCGCCGGGGCTTGCGATGCCGCATGCGCGTCCAGAATGCGGCGTTAAAAAACTGGGCATGGGTCTGATGCGCCTCAAGCACCCTGTTGCCTTCGGCCACGCGGAATACGATCCGGTCGATCTGCTGATTTTTCTATGTGCAACGGATCACAGCAGCCACATTGCCGCACTGGCAGAACTCATGCAGCTGATAGAGGATGAGCCATTTTGGCAGCGCGTGCGAAGCGGCATGACAAAACAAGAGATTCTGGATTATATCCGCTGCAAAGATTTTCAATAAAAACAAAATACATCGCGGAATACAAAGGAGTTGATGGATATGAAGATCCTAACGGTCTGCGGCAACGGCATTGGCAGCAGTCTGATGCTGGCGATGAAAATAGAGGAAATCTGCAAGGAAGAAGGCATTTCTGCTGATGTGGAGTCCTGTGATTTTAACTCTGCACAAGGAAAACCTGCCGATCTCATCGTTACAGTCAAGGAGCTTGCACAGCAGTTCGAGGGCCGAAAGATTGCCGTGATCCGCAGCTATGTAAATAAGAAAAAGATCAGGGAAGATATTCTGGAAACCATACAATCTCTGATATAACAATTCATGGGAAGCGCTGAGGACCGCTTCATCGAATCTGCGCTCCCCTTACAGATAGGAGGTAGCTTAACATGGAACTCTTAGCATTTTTGCGTGACATATTGCAGCAGCCGGCGCTGCTGATAGGTCTTGTATCGCTGGTTGGACTTGTTGCACTGGGCAAACCATTCTACAAAGTCATGACCGGAACCTTAAAGCCGATTCTCGGATATTTGATGCTCAGTGCAGGCGCGGGCTTCATCGTAGAAAATCTGGATCCGCTTGGCAAGATGATTCAAGAGGGGTTTCACATCACAGGCGTTGTGCCGAACAATGAGGCCATCGTATCTGTGGCACAGCAGGTACTGGGCGTTGAAACCATGTCCATCTTGGTTGTAGGTCTGCTTGTTAATCTCCTCATCGCACGATGCACGAAGTTCAAATATGTATTTCTCACAGGACATCACAGCTTTTTTATGGCATGTCTTTTGTCTGCGGTACTTGGTACAGCAGACATGAAAGGGATAGAACTCATCCTCTCAGGCGGCTTTTTGCTTGGTGCATGGAGTGCCATCTCCCCTGCCATTGGGCAGCGTTATACGAACCGCGTCACAGAGGGGGATGGCATCGCCATGGGGCATTTTGGCAGTCTTGCCTACTATATATCGGCGTGGGTCGGCTCCAAAGTCGGCGATGCGAAAGACAGCACGGAAAAGATTGAAATCCCTGAAAAGTGGGGATTCCTGCGGGATACGACAGTCTCTACCGCAATTACGATGATGTTCTTTTACCTGCTCGCTGCCGTCGCAGCAGGACCGACGTATGTCGGCACACTCTCCGGCGGCATGTCGCCCTTCCTGTTCGCACTCATGGCAGGGCTGAAATTCGCTGTTGGAGTCACGATTGTTTACTCCGGTGTCCGCATGATTCTCGGCGATCTCATCCCGGCGTTTGAAGGGATTGCGACCCGCGTCATCCCGAATGCCGTTCCCGCAGTGGACTGTGCTGTATTTTTCACCTACGCGCCGACAGCGGTCGTCATCGGTTTCGTAGCTTCGTTCATCGGTGGCATCATCGGCATGCTGCTTCTCGGTGTCGCGGGCAGCGTACTCATCATCCCCGGACTTGTTCCTCACTTTTTCTGCGGTGCTACGGCAGGGATCTTTGGCAATGCCACCGGCGGACGCAGAGGTGCTGCAATTGGCGCATTTGTCAACGGTCTGCTGATTAGCTTTACCCCTGCCCTGCTGCTTCCGGTACTCGGTGCGTTGGGATTTCAGAATACGACATTCGGCGATTTTGACTTTGGCGTTCTCGGTATTGCGCTCGGTTCTCTCTCCGGCGCATGGGGAAAGGTAGGCATATTCACTATTTTAGCACTCTTTCTCATCGTTTTGCTGCTGCCGAATTTCATTCATACCGAGGGAAAGGTCATCAACAACCCCGATGAAGAATAATCACTTCATATGTTCATGCAGAGCTGAACATGGGTACGCGGCCGATTGCATCGGGCAGTTTGTACACAGTCCGTGTAAGGCAAACACCACAGCACTATGACAGCAGCGCAAAAACAGCGCCTGCATATGTAGGCGCTGTTTTTATTTTGTTGCAGACGGCACCGTCTGCATGTCCCCTCATGTAAAGATTTTGCTTACCGATGATACCGAATACAAAGTGCTTTTAGCTTCCTCGGGTCAAGTTCCAACAGATAATCCGTCTTAAGACTCCAACGCCAGTTGATGCCGACGGTGCCTGGCGTATTCATACGAGCGCGCTCATCAAGTGTCAAAAGATCCTGCATGGGGATCACAGCCATGCGTGCATCCGAAGCATATACGGCCTTGATGAGCCGCTTGCAAATGGTGCGCGGCTGGTCTGATGTCGTCCCCATGAGATTCGCCAGTGTCTCGCGCAGCACTTCATCAATATCCTGCGTGAACCACCCCACTGTCGTGTTGTTGTCATGCGTTCCCGTATAGATGATGGAGTTCTCGGGTGCGGTAAACCCAATGCGCCCTGTCTCTTTCGGTTGAAGCAGAAAGTGAATGACCTTCATGCCCGGGAATCCGCAGTCTTCACGTAGGCGGTCTACTTCGCTTGTGATGATGCCAAGATCTTCTGCTACGATGTCAAGGCTGCCAATCGCTCGCTCCATCTCATCAAAGAACGGCTTTCCCGGCCC
>CALIBA010000343.1 GCA_938045435.1 uncultured Selenomonas sp. | reverse complement strand
AATGCAGTGCGTTTTGGTGCTAAATGCAGTGCGTTTTGGTGCTAAACGCAAGGTATTTTGGTGCTAAACGCAGTGTAAAATGCCGTTAAATGGCAGACGAAAAGCATAAATATCCACAGCAATTGCATAAACAAAACCTTTTATAACCATGAAACACATCACTAAAAAGGGCGAAATAGCCACTAAAAAGTCGGTTTTTAGGGGGTAAAAGTGGGTATTTGGAGTTTAAAAAATACGGGATGGCATCCAATCTAGAAAGGCAAAATGGTGCAAAATGCAGCTTATGTCCTTAAAAACAGACAAAACAAAAGGAGTGAAAGGTTAGAAACAGTAGACATTTACCTACCTTTTAACCTACATTTGCGCTAGAATAGAGTGAAATTTAGAGCAGTATCGTAAAATAAAAAAATATTTTTAAGTGTTTGAGTTTGTGAGTTGATGAGTTTGTGAGTTGATGAGCTTGTGAGTGTTGATGAGCTTGTGAATTGATAAGCTTGTGAGTTGATGAGCTTGTGAATTGATAAGCTTGTGAGTTGATGAACTTGTGAGTTGATGAACTTGTGAGTTGATGAACTTGTGAGTTGATGAGCTTGTGAGTTTTTGGCTTACGGACTAATGAAAATAAAAGCTCGCGGGCACACGCACATAAATGCTCACTCCCTCACACGATTAAGAACCTACGCCCTCACAAACGCATCAACCCATAAACTCACAAACTCATCAACCCACAAACTCATCAACATACAAACTCATCAACCCTCTAACTCACAAACTCATAAACCCTTTAACTCACAAACTCATCAACTCATCAACCCACAAACTCACAAACTCATCAACTTACCAACTCATCAACTCATCAATTCATCAACTTACCAACCTACCAACTCACGAGCTTATAAACCCACCAACTTACCAACTCACAACCCTAAAGGTCTATAATCCAGTAAGGCACTTCTTCGTTTGGCATTCAAGCCATTAAGGCAGGTTCTAAAAATTATCTTTACCACATTTTTCGGTTTCATCCGTGTAGATTGCACCTACCTCCTTCTTTACAGGGCATTGTTCGCTATACGCTTGAAAGAGCAAGTAAACGATGCCAAATAAAGGCAAGATGACAGTGAAGAACGAACTTTAAGAAGGAGAAAAGGCATAACGGAGGATGTTTTAGAATATGCCTTAGCACATTTTCGTATTTCATTTGGCACTTCTACGAAAAAAAATTAACTTTGCAAATACAATCGCCTATTTCCGAATTGCCCGACGGATACCCTTATATATATGGTGAAAGCGATAAACGGCTAGTATGATTTAAATTCTTGAGGCAATGTCACATTATTTAAAACATATAGATTATGAAAAAGCTTGGCAGTAATGCACCTTCCTACAAGTACCTAAATCCGTAAGGATGTTGTTTGTGCAGCCACATCTTGTGGAAAAGTTGCACATTATTGACACAGACAGAACCACTTTGGAGAATACAATAGAGCAGGTTTTGGCCATTGATGAAACCCCTTGTGGTGATTAACATTCCTGCCGAATAAGAACCCTTCATCGTTGGTCACATTGTTCGACAAAAAATTCAGCGTATGAAAAGAAACATGATGACGACCATGCTGCTTGTTTGCCTCGTTGTTCCATCCTTGGCGCAAACCATCAATTGGGGAAACTCAACAGGGAAGACACGGGTTAAGGGAGACAGCATAGCCAAGACGATACTCGAACCCGCAAAGTACATGGCAACCTACGCCTACACCTTTGTTAGAGACGCTGCTCACCCAGAAGACAAACGCCGGGGACTTACCGTCTTGGAGATGGGCGACAACTACAACCGTTTCTGCGATTATTACGAGTTGGCCTTCGACTCGATTTGCGATGCGGCTTCTCGAGAAGAAACACCCGTGGCAGAAGCATCTGCCCTCATGCTTTCTACCTTAAAGAAAACACAATTCAAGGAAGGGATAGTGTTCGACAAGAACAAAAGCCAGTACATCGTGCAGCGCACAGCTGGACTGCGAAACAAAAAATACCAATATGTAGAGAATTTCCCCCCGATGAAATGGAAGTTGATGGAAGGGGACTCCACAATTGCCGGATACAAATGCAACAAGGCAGAGACAGAGCTGTTCGGCAGAACCTACATCGCCTGGTATTCGCCCGACATAGTCATGCCTTACGGTCCTTACAAATTCAACGGACTGCCGGGGCTTGTGCTGCGCGTAACCGACACAAGAGGGCATTTCGACTTCCTGCTTAACGGCTTGGAGAAAGTACATGGCTATAAGCCCATCTATCTCTGGGCTAAGGCAGACATCGTAAAGACAAACCGCGAAACTGTGAGGAAGATATACAAGAACTATTGTGCAGACCCCGTCAGCGCGCTAACAAGCAGCGGCGTAACCATCCCCGACGACGTGAAGGCCACCGTGAGTGCTAAGCCATACAATCCCATGGAAATGGAGTGATATGGTCTACCGCTTGCTTGCACTCGTCATCACACTTACCAACATGAACACGATTTGGGCACAGCAGAACCAGATCGAGTTCACGTTGGATTTTGTCGTTTTAGACTCCCTGTCTGGCAAACCTGTGGACAAAGCCGTATGCCGCGTGTTGTCACTAGAAGGTAAAATAAAAAACTATGCCCTTGCCGACAACAATGGCAAGTTGAGTGTGAGTGCATGCGCTCGAGACCATTTGGTGTTCTCTGCGCTCGGTTATGTCAAATTAACAAAGGCTGTCTCCGCCTTTTCTACTGGCACATCCAACAGAGTTTGGCTCACCGAAAATAGCATCGCCCTCAGAGAAGTAACCATTAAGGCACCTCCCATCAGTGCCAAAGGCGACACGCTCGTCTTTAACGTCAAGTCGTTCGCCGCCAGGGGCGACTCTTATTTGGAGGACGTGCTGAAGAAACTACCAGGAATAAAGGTTGCAGACAACGGAATGGTATCTTATCAGGGAAAGGCCATCAACAAATTCTACATCGAAGGCAGAGACCTCTTGGGCAACAGCTACAACCAGGCCACGCGCAATATGCCGGTCGATGCGGTGAGAGCGGTAGAAGTGATGGAAAACCACCAGCCTGTGAGGATGCTTCAAGGCAAACAAGTTTCTGAAAAAGCAGCCCTTAATATCCGCATGGAACAATCTCACAAAGCCCGCCCATTCGGCGAGGTGAGCGGTGCAATGGGCTATGGGCATTCCACATTGTGGGATGGCAGTGTTTTCCTTACACAAATACTGGGCACAAGCCAGCTAATGCTCACCGGAAAGACGAACAACAGGGGAAAAGACCTGTCTGAAGAAACCCGCGAGCACATAGACCTCACGGACTTAGACGCATACGAGCCCCTACCCCCTTCGTTGTTGCCCGGTTCAGGCTTTCAAGAGAGCCTGCCCATGCAACGCTATGTCTTCAACAAATCCTATTCGGCAACCCTCAACCACCTTGTCGGTCTTTCGAAGGTGGCCACATTGAGGTTTAACTTGCTTACCTATAACGACCATTCGCACTACGACAGCAGGCACAACTACACTTATGGCGGAACAACGGTTGTAAATCTCGACGAGGAAAAACACCTGGCTCATCGCAGTTGCACGTTGTTACCCATCTTGAAATACGAACTGAACAGTACCACGGCGTATGTTGCCGACGAATTGCGTTACGCTTACAACAACTTTTGCAACGTGAACTCGCTCAACAGCAATGGCGAAAACATCCGTGAAACCATACGCCAACGCCCCGTTTACGTGCAAAACTACCTCACGTCGTCTTTCTCCTGGGGAGACAGGGTGTTGCAGTTTAAGTCGCTGACAAGGTACCTTGACCGAAACGAGGGCCTGCAAAGCCTCTCCGATTCATTGCTCGTTTACAACTCGGACAATGCCTACACGCTGAAATCTTGGCACACGAAGAACACCCTTACCACCGCTTTCCCCCTCTTTGGCAACTACCTCGAACTGAGAGCTGCATTTCAATATAAGGACAACGCGTACGATGCAGGAAACCTCGTTCATCGCAGAAGCATGCGATATGGGTTAATTCCAAGCTATACCATAACGTGGAACACCAACAGCAGCATCACAATGGAACTGCCTTTTGAATGGCTGCATGCCCGCATTGCGCCTTTCAACCATCGGCGCAGCCTGCTCTTCATCTCGCCATACCTGCATATCAAGTGCCAGCTAAACCATCATTGGAAGGCAAAGCTCACACTATCTTACAACAAAAGCGACGCTCTTGCCAGCTTTTATTCGCTCCAACCGCTGCGAATATCCCACCGCACAACATTCCGCTCTTACCCGATGCCGTGCTTCAGCAGCAGCAACCGAATTTCGAGCAGCCTTTCCTACCAAAACCTGGCCACAATGTTGTTCTGCAACCTTACCATAGCCTACAACGAAGAACAACGAGAGAGCTACATCGATTATGGATATACCAGCCAACACACCATCTTGACAGAAAAGAACGGGAAGAACCGCAGCCGTTCCTTTATGATAAACTCTGATTGGGGAAAAAGTTTCACAGACGCGGGCCTCTCCTTGAAGTCTTCCTTGGCTTATTCGCTTTCAACATACCTGCTTTCGCAATCCAACTTGCAGACGAGCAACCATGCCAACGTACTCGCCCTGGAGGTGGCGGCCGACTATCAGAAAGTAAAGTGGATGCGGTTGAACATCAAACTTCGGGGCTCGCTCTTCTGGGACCGCAATGCCTACGCCCATTCTGATGCGCTATCATCCGTAGCTTCGGATGTCTCCGCCTATCTCTTCCCCACAAAAAGATGGGACATCCGCATGAAATACCACCATCTGCTCAACGAGGTGGCGCCCTCCAAGTATAAGAACTGCCACATGCTTGATGGCGAAATCCGCTTCAAAATCAGCAGAAAGCTGGAAGCCCATTGCACGATGGACAATCTGCTTAACGCCAAACACTACATCGTGGTGCAAAGCGCAGGGTTAAACACCACCCGTTTCGACTTGCCTTTAAGAGGAAGACAAGCCCTCTTCGGGCTACTTGTGCACTTTTAAGGAAGGTTCTAAAATCACCCTGGCAGTCTTTAAGTTGTTCTGCATAAACCCTTAGACGCCTGTAGTGAAACGCACAAAGGCTTTAACTTGAATCCATCATCATTTCTAAACCTGCACATTTGCCTCTTTAAGTGCCTTATGTGGCATTCGCGTTTTCGTTGGTTTGGCTCACGCGACCAGGACGAACGTGAGCTTTTCAGATATAGCAGCCATTCCCTTTTCGCATTTACCGAAAAAAACGATTGTGGGCTATCGGACGGTTGCGCTAACGATGATGGCAAGCAAGAGCCGAACACCATTACCAACGGTAAAGGTGCGTTTAAGATAGCAACTGTCCATATCATGGACATCAACGTCCAAACCCATAAAAGAACCCTGTCTCTTTCAATAGAAGTTAAAGCCTAAGTCCCCAATTGCTTTTACGGCAAATAGGGATTGGCGTGCATATACCCTGGCGACACGATAGTCATGCAATGTCCATTGGGAAGATATTTCCCCATTACTAGCGAATAAAATCGGCAAAACATTTGGTGCTTATCGAAAAAACAACTACCTTTGCACCGCATTTGAGACAATGCCCCATTAGAATATTAATAGGGAAAGGCCGATATGGCTCAGTTGGTAGAGCAATTCATTCGTAATGAATAGGTCCCCGGTTCGAGTCCGGGTATCGGCTCAAATGCGGTAATAGCTCAGTTGGTAGAGCACTAGCTTCCCAAGCTGGGGGTCGCGAGTTCGAGCCTCGTTTACCGCTCTAGGCATACAGCCCAACATATTCAGGATTATTTTGATAGCAACATATATAAGGTAGAAGAAACGTTGAGGCGTTTCTTTTTCTGTTTATAACGTTTCTTGCAGCCGTATTCGGTACGCTTGAAATATTTTCTTACGTATGGCAACATTTCCTTTACAACGCTTTCTACTTCACGGAAAAAGAATTAATTTTGCATTATAATCCCCCGAGGGGTTATGAAAAAGTTTTCTTATTAATTAATTTTTGTAATCACTATGCAAAAAAGATTGTTTTTTCTGTTCGCCATTGTGATGTTCCTCACATCCCCCCTCATGGCACAGGTTACAACATCGGGTATCAACGGAAAGGTTGTTGCCGGCGGTGAAGAGGTTATTGGGGCCACCGTGGTGGCTGTACACAACCCCTCAGGAACTCGCTACAACGGCATAACCAACGAGAAAGGCCGCTACTCCATACAGGGTATGCGCGTAGGAGGCCCCTACACCATCACCATCTCGTACGTGGGATACAAAGACGAAGTGGTCGAGAACGTAAATTTAGCTCTCGGCGAAGCAAGCGTGTTTAACGCCGATCTCAAAGAAGACGCCAAGTTACTGGGCGAAGTAACGGTTACAGGCAAGGCCGGCGTTGGTACAACGGGTGCTTCGACGCAATTCTCGAAGACACAAATAGACAACACGCCCACCGTTAACCGCAACATTTACGATGTGGCAACGCTGTCGCCACTGGTGAAAGCCAACAAGAAAGGCGGTATCACCATTGCAGGAGCAAACAACCGCTATAACTCGTTCCAAATAGACGGTATGGTGAGCAACGACGTGTTCGGTTTGTCGAGCGGCGGTACAATCGGCAACCAAACCAATGCCAACCCCATTGCCCTAGACGCAGTTGAGCAAATACAGGTGGTGGCCTCGCCTTTCGACATCCGCCAAAGCGGATTTACCGGCGGCGCCATCAACGCCATTACCAAGTCGGGAACCAACGTGTTTAAAGCCTCGGCCTACACCTACTACACGGATGAGAACCTCTATGGAACTTGGAACCAAAACACAAGGATGAAAGAGAAATACCAAAACGAGTCTACCAAGACTTTTGGTGCGACCTTTGGCGGCCCTATCGTGAAAGACAAACTTTTCTTCTTTGCAAGTGCCGAGTATAAGAAAAACACTTATCCTGCAACGTACTACGCAGGTGCTCCTGGCTATTTCATGACCTTGGACATGGCCAAGGCCATAGCCGACAGATACGAATTGATAACGGGAATAAGGGAAGATTATGGCCGCCCCGACATCACTTCGGGCGCATTCTCGCTCATGAGCCGCATCGACTGGAACATCAACAGCAACAACAAGTTCTCGTTGCGCTATCAGTTTAACGACTCGTATAAAGACGAAATCAGTTCGAGCTACAACACTTACAACTTCGTAAACAGCGGTTATAAGCGCATAAACAACATGCACTCGTTCGTGGCCGAACTTAACTCGCACCTTAGTCGATCGCTTTATAACGAGTTACGCGTGGGATTGACCATAGTACGCGACCGCCGCGACATACCTTACCGCGCTCCCAGTGTTTATATAAGTAAGGCAGGCGCATACGACCCGGGGACGGGTGTTCAAGCGGCAGGAGACAATAACATCAATATCGGAACAGAATTTTCTTCGGGACTGAACGCCCTAGAACAAAATATCTGGGTGTTTGAAGACAACCTCTCTTGGTATCTGGGCAACCACAACATTACCTTTGGTACGCATAACGAGCTGTACGACATGAAGAACTCGTTTATGCAGGCCTTTACAGGACGATATTCGTACGGCAGCAAAGATATAGGCGGCATCACGGCCTTTATGACCGATAAGGCTAGCGAGTTTACTTGGAACTACGCAGATACGAACATTACAGGGACGAGAGAGTGGAAAACACCCTTTAAAAGCGGACAAGTAGGCTTTTATGTTCAAGACAAATGGGACTTGAACACGCTGCTGCAATTTACTTATGGCGTGCGTCTCGACATTCCATACTACGTCAACAGTCCATCTACAAACAAAGAATTTAATGCCAGCGATTTCTCGACGAAGCACGATGCAGTTGTGGGCCGTAAGCCAAATTCGGTGCTGATGTTCTCGCCTCGTTTCGGTTTCCGTTGGTACACAGACGAAACTCATAAGACGATGTTACGTGGTGGACTAGGTGTGTTTAATGGACGTGCACCCTTCGTTTGGATTGAAAACGCTTGGGCCAACACGGGTATAGAACAGAAAGGCGTGTCTATTCGTGCAAACTCAAAAACGGGTGCTCTTGCTCCTTCATTCGAAACATTTAAGAATGATGCAGAAGGGGCAGCACATGCCCCTGGGCTTAATGCCGTTCCTGTGAAACCTAATATTGCAACGGTGGCTCGCGATTTCAAGTTCCCACAGGTGTTCCGTGCCAACTTGGCTTGGGAACAACGACTGCCTTGGGACATGAAGTTTACCCTGGAAGGACTTTACTCGCGAAACCTCAACAATGTTTGGTTTGAGAACCTGGCACTTGTAAACGAAGGCAAGCGCGTATACGCGGTAGAAGGTGCAGAAAAATCGTCTACTATTTTCTACACTAGCAAGCCAGGCAGTTATAGCAGTATTGTTAACATGAAGAATACGAACAAGGGATATAGTTATTCGGTAAGTGCCCAGGTTGAGAAATCGTTTAAGTTCGGTCTCGACCTCATGGCGAACTATACGTTTGGTCGTTCGTACTCGGTAAATGATGGAACGTCGTCTATCGCTCTTTCAAACTGGGGCTTCTATTATAGTGTAGACCCTAACGAACCTGTATTGGCAACTTCGATGTTCGACATACCCCATCGCCTTGTTATTACGGCCAATTATAACAGCAAACGCTATGGCAATGGACGCTGGCAAACACATGTTGGGCTTACTTACAACGGCTCGAGCGGACAACGTTATAGCTTGACCATGAGCGACAGCCAAAACGAATCGTTTAATGGCGACTACCGCAAAGGTAACACCTTGCTGTATATCCCCACCAAAGACGAATTGGCTAACATGAAGTTCGTTGACAAAAAAGATAAGAACAAGAATGTTGTGGCAACAGCAGATGAGCAAAAGGCGCAGTTTGAAAAATGGATTGAAGGCGACAGCTATGCAAGCAAGCATCGCGGACAATACGCCGAGCGCAACTCGCATCTTACACCTTGGGAAAACCGTTTCGACCTGCACATCTCGCAAGACTTCTATTACTTGAAGGAACGTGGCAGCAAGATTGAGTTGGTGTTCGACATTCTTAACGTGGCTAACTTGCTTAACAAAAACTGGGGCACAACTTATGGCTCGGTTTACAACATCAACAAGTTGCAGGTTCAGGGCGTTGAAGATGGTGCCGCACCCGACACGAAGGTGGCATCGTTCCAGTATTTCGACAATACGCCATTTGTTAGCGATGTGGCCAGCCGTTGGCACGCACAGATTGGTTTGCGCGTTACGTTCTAAGCCCGTAGCTTTGATGCAAGCTGTGGCATTAAGCCGATAATGCCCGCTTAACAGCGCATATATTATATAAAAGAGGACACCTACGATAAGGGAGTGTCCTCTTTTTTTGCTATCTTTGCACGATATAAACAATGAAAAGGTTATGCACATCGACTTGAATAATTTGGAAGAAACCAAGATAGTTGGTTTTAAGGGTGGACATGGAGAAATGTTCATGCTCGCCTTTGTAGACGACAAGTGCCGCATTATGCGCAACGTTTTGAAACCAGGGGCTGCAAGCGGACTGCACAAGCACGAAGAAAATTGCGAGATTGTGTTCGCGTTGAGCGGCGAAGGAACGTTTTATTGCGATGGTGAAAAAGAAACGCTCTTGCCCGGACAGGTGCATTATTGCCCTATGGGACATGCCCATTATTTTGAGAACAACGGCACGGAAGACTTTGTTTTCTTCGCCATCGTGCCCGAACACCACTAATAATAACATGGCCGTGGCATGCCAATACCCCTGCATGCCTAACGTCAGCCCTCATTTTCGATAACAAAACACGAACGTGAACGTCTTTTTTCGCCTATCCCTCATCATGCTGATGGTTGTTGGCCTAGTGGCTTGCAATCAGAAAAAGCAAAATCAGCCCGTGGAAACCCCGTGGGGTACGACGCTTGGTGCCGATAGTGCGACTACGGCCGAAAGCGGATTTTCGCTCAACGACATTATCCACAACGGCGAACTCATCATGCTCACCCTCACTGGGCCAGAGAATTACTACGACTATCGTGGTCGCGGAATGGGCTTGCAGTACCTGCTTTGCGAGCGTTTTGCCAAGGCCTTAGGTGTTTCGCTTAGGGTGGAAGTTTGCAAAGATACGGCTGACATGGTGGCGCGATTGAAAAATGGAGATGGCGATTTGGTGGCTTTCTTCTTACCCAAGAAGGTTGGGGGTGTGGCCTTTTGCGGTGCATCGTCGGCATCGGGCGACGGACAGTGGGCGGTTCAAGAGGGAAACGAGGCCTTGGCCGACACGCTGAACAGGTGGTTTAAGCCTGCATTGCTAGCAAAGATTAAGGCCGAAGAGCGGTTCGCGCTTTCGTCGCGCAGCATTACGCGCCATGTTTATTCGCCCATGTTAGACCGAAAGGCGGGCGTTATATCGCAATACGACCATCTTTTCCAGAAGTATGCACCAACTGCCCGCTGGGATTGGCGGTTGTTGGCGGCGCAATGTTATCAGGAATCTACGTTCGACCCGCAGGCGCATTCGTGGGCTGGTGCAAGGGGATTGATGCAGATAATGCCCGGCACAGCTGCTCATTTAGGGCTGCCTGCCAGTCAAGTGCACGAACCTGAACCCAATGTTGCTGCGGCCACAAAGCTTATCAGGGAACTGGACGGGAAGTTCAACGACATTGGCGACCGCATGGAACGCATACGTTTTGTGTTAGCCAGCTATAATGGCGGTGCGGGTCATGTGCGCGATGCAATGGCTTTGGCGCGCAAGTACGGACAAAACCCACAACGATGGGAAGAAGTGGCACCTTTCGTCTTACGCCTAAGCACTCCGCAATTTTACAACGACCCTATCGTGAAGAATGGTTATATGCGCGGCAGCGAAACGGTAGACTATGTGGAACGCATTGGTAATCGCTGGCAGCAATACATGGGTATGACACCTGGCGGAATTTCGGGAAGTTATGGTTCGATGGTTCCACAGCGTGCCACAAAGAAGTATCGGTTTCATCTCTAAACCATCTCTAAACCATCTCTAAGCCATCTATAAACCATCTCTAAGCCATTTCTAAACCATCTCTGGACCATCTCTAAACCATCTCTAGCCCATTTCTACGCCGCTTTAAGCCATCTCTAACCCGTCTGTCCCCCATTAAGTGTTGCCTCCTAAGGCCTGTATTTGAACATTTCTGTAACTTTGTTTATAAAATTTCGAACATCGTTTGCCAAATCAAAAAAAAGTGTTACCTTTGCACCGCCTTACCACTAAGGCCTTCTATAATAAAGGAGAGATGGTAGAGTGGTCGATTACAGCGGTCTTGAAAACCGCCGTACCGAGAGGTACCGGGGGTTCGAATCCCTCTCTCTCCGCTTTAGGTACTCTGAAATGAATATCAGAGAGAAACCTAAGAAAAATGTAAGTATCATAGCTACAAGTAGTTATGATACTTTTCTTTTATACCCATCCTAATTTTCAGAGTATGCACAGAGGGGGCAGAAACTCCCAAAATGCTCTAAAAAGGCTACAATCAGGCTACACATTTTCAAAGCAAAATAAAAATGTAGCCAAGAGTACATACAGAGTACATAAGGAGTATGCGTAAATTACTGCTATTCAAACAAATATATTGAACTTTGCAGCGTGATTACAGAGGTGTTTTTGTTACCATACACCACTTCGGGCAACAATGTGTCCGACAAGCCACGGCTACAGATGGCAGGTGTTAGGACAAGACTTCTGTTCAGGCTACAACTAAAAGCAGTAAAATGTATGAAAGCTATTTTCAGAGCAGTCTTCTATCTCAGAAGCAATTATGTGAACAAGGAGGGCAAGACCCCCGTCATGCTGAGAATCTATCTCAACAACGAACGCCTTTCCATCGGCTCGACGGGCATTGCTGTCCAACAGTCCCAATGGGACAGGGAGAAGGAACGGTTGAAGGGAAGGACAACTGAAGCACTTTCCACCAACCTCGAACTTGACAACATTCAAAGCGGACTCCAGACCATCTTCAAGAAAGTCGAGATGACGGACGAGGTGTCCTTGGAGCGTATCAAGTCGGAGTATCTTGGTAAGAAGGAGGATGTGGACACCCTAATGAGCCTCTTCAACAAGCACAACAGTGACGTTGCACGGCAGGTAGGCGTGTCGGTCGAAGCTGCAACCTTACAGAAATACAACGTCTGCAAGAAACACTTCTCAAATTTCCTTCGTGATAAATACGGTCGGTCTGACATCCGCCTGTCCGAACTCGGCTATATCGTGATACACGACTTCGACATTTATCTCCGAACGGTTGTCGGGCAGAATCCCAACACCGCTACGAGGATGATGAAAACCTTCAAGACGATTACCATTCTGGGCAGGAAACTTGGTGTCCTGCACCATGATCCGTTCCTCAACATCCGTTTTCACATGGAACCGGTCAATCGTGGATTCCTCACAGACGAGGAAATCCTTAAAATTGCCAACAAGAATTTCGGCATCGGTCGTTTGGAACTTGTAAGGGACGTGTTCGTGTTCTCGTGCTTCACGGGACTTGCGTACATAGACGTGTACAACCTCGCTCCGGAAAACATCGTCACGCTCAACGGCAAGCAGTGGATAATGACCAAGCGGCAGAAGACGAGCGTGGAGACCAACGTTCTTTTACTCGATATACCCAAGAGCATCATTGCAAAATATAGTGGCAAAACCTATCGTGACGGCAAACTTTTCCCCATGCTGACGAATCAAAAACTGAACAGTTATCTGAAAGAAATTGCCGATATTTGCGGTATCAAAAAGAACCTAACCTTCCACCTCGCCCGGCACACATTTGCCACGATGTCCCTATCCAAGGGAGTTCCCATCGAATCCGTAAGTAAGATGTTAGGACACACCAACATCAAGACAACGCAAATCTATGCCCGCATAACCAATAAGAAGATAGAACACGATATGGATGAGTTGGCTGACAAATTGAGCTCTTTCAATACGGCATTAGGCATTTCCTCAAAATAATGTATATAACCCTAAAATTTTGAATTTATGACAACAAAGAAAGAACTTTCCTACTTCCGTCTGAAGTTGGAAGCGTATCTCGGAGAGCATTTTCCTGAGAGAGTGAATGACAATGCGTTTGTAACCGCTCGAGCAGACGAGGCTCTGACGGCTTACTGCGATGCCGTGGCGCAAGGTTTCTCCTACCCCGAAGCAGAGACGATGGCAAGCGAGGTGCTGTACCACGACTTGCACTTCTCAAAGTATGATACCCTTGTTTCCGTGCTGGAGCAGGAGTTTGAGAAGGAACTGCCAAGTCCGCTACCCGAAAGGTTAGCCCCTCTTTTATTGAACAACAAGGCAATTCAAGCGGTATTTGCCAAATACGAACTTCCGGACGACTTTGCGGCAGGTACAGAATACGACAAACTGTACACCGAGCTGACCGGTACCATCGTGCTGCTCATCGAGGTCAATGGTCTGCCAACGATAGGCGGAGAGAACATGGCTTGATACTTCACCATCGGGGGCTTTTGTAGTGTCAAGAGCCAAGATAAACACTCCACTCCACACGTCAAGAGTTTTGCAAACACTTGTCTTTGTGTAGTGTGCGCATCTTGTTGTCGCTCTTGAAACTATTAAAAGCCCCGATTATGAATACTATCATCATGAATCAAGACGTTCTTAAAAGTGCGATTTCTCGCCGAGACAATAGAAGCGAGCTTCCATTGTCCTCACGGCTTAAGGAAATCGTTCACACACCTGCCTTCATCAAGGCAGACGCATCGAACAAAACCGATAAGAACAGGCAGCCGCCGACTTCTCCCAAGCAAGTCCGCCGCTTCGGTTGGACACGCTTCATCGAACTCGCCGTTCTGCTTTTCATCGTTATCGGTGCGGTTTACCTCATCTCAAAGATTGTTACGCCGCAAGTCGTAACCGCCGTTTCGGTTATTCTCGGTTTCCTGATACTACGCTTCATTGTTAAAGTTATTCTGCAAGTAACCTTTACAATCCTGCATTGGCTGTTCTGGCTTGCCGTCATCTTGGCAATCCTGCTCTGTGTACTCTAAGGCACAAGGAAAGATATTCTTCGATTCATTCTTCTTTATGGGTGGTTATCTCGATTGAGGT
Organism: uncultured Selenomonas sp.; assembly: GCA_938045435.1. GTDB lineage: Bacteria > Bacillota > Negativicutes > Selenomonadales > Selenomonadaceae > Centipeda. The sequence goes on along the minus strand of CALIBA010000343.1, from coordinate 25,522 downwards.
AGCCACCTTTTTCGTTTCCCATACAGGCGTTGCACTTTCGCTTCTCACAGCCATCTATTCCACTTTGATGTGCCATAAGTCGGTGCTGATTTCTTTTTATTCGCAAAGGTAGTAAGGGGCTACGGCTTGCACAAGGTCTGTGCCTTTGGTTTGCACGGAAAATCTCCACACCTACATTTCATTTCGGGTAGTATTTTCCTGCAAAACCTTGTGCCGGCTGCGCCCCCTACCTTCTGATTGCTACAAAAAGGAATCAGCATACTCCGATCTTTGGACGCATAAAAAAAATGTCATTATGGAACAGCAGAAAGTAAATATTACATCTTCGATGAAAGAAAAAGGATATAGCTCCTCCTCTCATTACCGCATAAGTTCGGTGGTTGATGAAAGTGAGCGTTTGGTGGCAACTAAGTTTGTGCAGTGGGATGTTGAGCCTTTGGACAAATTGAGTGGCAGTAAGGTGTATCTTCTCCGTTTGAAACTCAATCGTGGGGAGCGAATGAGCCGTGAAGAAAAGAATTGGCTTGCCGAAGCGGTGAACACCAACACCTACTTCCGTACAGCCGTTCCCCTAATGGGTTATCGGTTTGACTTTATGGACGTATTGAAGAAGTATTTGGTCAATCAATACGGACATTGGTCAGAGTATTATGCACCCGACCGCACCAGCCTAAGAAGTTTCCTTTGCGGACAGATAAACCAAATTGTAGAAATCCCTAAATACTAAGCGATATGAAAGGAACAGAACATTTTACGAGAGCAATAGCCGAGTATCTCAACCAACGTGCAGCGACAGACCCTTTGTTTGCTCCCAACTTAATGAAGCCTAACAAGAGCATAGAGGAGTGTGTAACTTACATCTTGAACCAAGTGCAGGCGAGTGGGTGTAATGGCTTTGAGGACGATGAAATCTATTCAATGGCAGTACACTACTATGACGAGGATGAAATTGAAGTTGGAAAGGAAATCACTTGCAGAGTGGCAGTAAATCATATTGTGGAACTCACAGAGGAGGAGAAAGCCGAAGCAAGGCAGGAAGCCATCAAGCAGTACCAACGTGAGGAACTCGCCAAGATACAGAGCCGTAATGCAAGACCACAAAAGAAAGAAACGGCAGGGGTTGCACAACCTTCATTGTTTGACTTCTAAAAAGCAAAGACTATGGAACGATACGATTTAAGCGAAGCACGCATCTATGTAGGTACTTACGGAAAGTATAACGAAGGCTCACTAAGAGGTAAGTGGATAGACCTTTCAGAGTGTTACGACCACGACGAGTTTATAGAAGTATGCCACGAACTTCACCAAGACGAGGAAGAACCCGAATTGATGTTCCAAGATTGGGAGAACATTCCCGAAGCATTTATTGACGAGGGGCATTTGGATAGCAACTTCTTTGAACTGAGGGACGAGTTGGAGAATTTGGACGGTATGAATGTGAGTGCCTTTTGGATATGGGTAGAGAATACCGGCAAGGATTTAACCGAGTCCGTCTATTACCTAATGAGACAATTCAATTCCGCTTTTGTAGGCAGATATGTGAACAAAGAAGAGTTTGCAAGGGAAATAGTAAGTATGGAACACGAACTATCCGAGTTTGCGGAACGATATTTCGATTATGACAAGTATGCGGACGAACTCTTTGACGAGGGGTTTTGGTTTGAGAGTGGATATGTATTCCGTGACGAGTAAAACAAGAAAGACAGAAAATGAAAGCAAGAAATAAATATGAGAAGGCAGTCCTTGCCGAGAGTAAGCACCTTCGCCCGATAACCAAGACACAGAGCAAATGGGCATTCCGTGAATGTATAGACCATTTCGCCTACCGACTGCCCAAAGGTCGCACAACGTGTATGGATTGTGGGCATAGTTGGACAATAGAAAAGCCTACGGACACTTGCACCTGCCCCCATTGCGGGGCAAGGTTGCAGGTCAAGGGAACCTTTCAACGCAAGATTAGGCAGAAGCAGTACTTTACGATACTTACCGCTTGCGGAGAGTACCAAGTACTAAGAATGTTTCTTCTTTCCGTGGAAATGGAGAAAGGTTGCAAGGCATCTTCATATACCTTTGAAATCGGTCAGTATTGGTGGAACGCACAAGGAAGAAAAACGATTATTGCCGTTCAACGAACATTAGGCAGATACATTGACACCTTTTCTTTCTGTTCGCCAATGGCAGTACGCAACGACAACGAAGCCTACCGCCATATATCGTACTCACCGATATATCCCAAGTTCAAGGTTACGGACACACTCCGCAGGAATGGTTTTGAAGACAACTTCCACAATATAGTGCCTACTGAACTCATACCAGCATTGCTTTCCGATAGCCGTGTGGAAACCTTGTTGAAGTCGGGGCAAATCCCGCTACTCAAATTCTTCATGCACAATGGTCGAAGAAGCATTGATAGCTATTGGGCATCTATCCGCATCTGTTTGCGAAACGGCTACCATATAGAGGACGGAAGTCTATGGTGTGATATGGTGGATATGCTCAATCAATTAGGCAAGGATATTCACAATGCCAAGTATGTTTGCCCCACCGACCTAAGAGCAGCGCACGACCATTACCAAACCAAGCACAGGGCAAGGCAGGAGCGTGAGAACATTATCAAGAAGCGCAAGGAAGCGATGGAAGCCGAACAAGCATACAAGCAACTCAAAGCAAAATTCTTTGGCATAGAGTTTACGGACGGCATTATCCGCATCCACGTTTTGGAGAGTGTGCAGGAGCATTTGGAGGAAGGCACGGTAATGCACCATTGCGTATATGACGCACACTATTACAGCAAACCGCAGTCGCTTATCTTCTCTGCAACAAAGGACGGCGAGCGCATCGAGACCATCGAGGTATCATTGGAAACAATGAAAGTGGTGCAAAGTCGTGGAGTGTGCAACAAGAACACTGAGTACCACGAGCAGATACTCGCCTTGATGCAGAAGAATATGAGGATGATAGAGCAGAGAGCAACCGCATAACAATCCATTAAACAAGGGAATATGAAAGTACAGGTAGAAGGCATTATTTGTAATTGGGCAGACAAAATACCCAACATCATCGTGAGAGTTATCAACGCCATAAGCATAGCCGAGAACAAGGAGGAGTTGCAGACCGCACTCCTCCAAATCTCCCAAGAAACGGAACTTGACAAGTTCTTTACCTATGGTTACGGAGCGCACCATTTTTGGCTCACCCACCGCAGGCTATCGAATGGTGAACCAATGGAACACAGATTACTAATCGCTGAGTTTTGAAAATATGGAAAGGAAAGTTTACAGAGTACGCACCCAATACGTTTTTGAAGGAGTATTTGAGGTAGCAGCCACAGACCGAGAAGAAGCCGAGCGCAAAATCCTTGAAGATTGTGGAATGGTGATGGGCAGAGGAATACACAGCACACTGCCCGATGAACAAATTAATTGGGCTTTTGATACCCACCCCGAAGAGCGGATAATTGAAACAACCGAAAAACCCTAACACAATGAGCCACGCAACCTTAAAAATTGCGTGGCTTCTTTTCTTTTTCTTTGAACGAGCAGGCGACCAAAGAAAAGAAGCAAAAGAAAGTCGCAGAAAAGAACTTCGTTACTTTTGACAGTAAGTTGAGACGGCTCAAAACTAACAAAGACATCCAATTAGATATATAAAAATTAATTATCAAACAAATCGGCTAAAGTGGCATTGATAGTAATTGGATTCTCTTGTCTTGGATATTCTTCATTTATAGAAACATAAACTACACCATCTGTTTTTTCTTTTATATGCACAAACATCTTTGTTGCCATAACAAGATTAAAATAAGCCTCATGACAATCTATAAAAGAGTCTATATTTGACCTAATACTACTACCTGCTATTGTTATTTTCAAATCATCCTTTTGAACTTCACCAAATGATACATACGGAATGTCTTCTTTTTTCATAATAAAGAACCCAAATGGTCGAATTCCTGCACATAAACCAATATAGGGATTTTCTATTTCATAAATATTGTCAGTTGTAATTATTGCGTAATTCAAATCATTATATTCAATCTTTTCCAAAAATCCTTGTATTTGACTCCGATTTATCTTATACGATGCTAACTTTCTCATACTGTCAAGAACCCGCAGATACACACGATATAACTCAAACATAAAATTCGTCAGAAGAGGAGGCTCACAAAGCCCAATATTTTTATATGGAGAGTAATAAAGAGTCTCCAACCTTTCTTTCGTTTCTACAACATCTTCCTTTATTATGAGATTATCAACTTCTGCCATGATATTATTTTGTGGGAGTGCGATATTAAAGTTATTCACAAAGGACATTATCTCTTCTTTTAGTTTGGAGAATTTTTCACAATCCACGTCAGGATGATTTTGATGGGTTTCTTTGGTATTTAAGCATTGGTCCCGATAATCTGAAAGTAAGGATAATATATCTGCCTTATCAACAGGGAGTAATCGTGGAATCAATTGAAAGATTTCTTTACTATAAAATTCCTCTACATCATCTTTCATCATTTCCATTAAAGTTGCCATTCTTTCATCATCTTCTATCAATATTGGAGAGAATGGTATTTGAGAGAGAGAATCTGTGTCGTCAAAATTTCGATGTTGTAAAGTCCATAACCTAATTACAAGTAAAGACAGGTACTTTATCGCTTTCCTAAATATAAACTTTTCATCATTTACTCCTCCCATTTCGTCTGCAAAATAGAAATTTTGCTGTTGAAAAGCAGGACTAGTACATATCGAATCTATGTTTTCCAGCATCTCAACAATCTCTATAAATGTGCTTGGAATTAAGCCATAGTATTCTGGCTCTGAATGTGTATAAAGGAATATATCATTGAGCCATTTATATCTTTCATTATGGAGTAGTAATGTTCCTATCATCACATGGCGGAGCATAAATTCTTTTTTATCCTGCCATAATATTTCATTAGCTACAAAGCGATATCGCAGACTTGAATAACTTTCAGCGAACTGCCAATATTGTTTAAACCAAGAGTAGTTGTTATATGTTATAGCTTCATTTAGTAATAACCACATCAGCTGATGAGTTTGTAGGCTAATTCTTGACTTTGAGACCTGGTTATATAAGGCTGATACTATATCATTATTTCGATGTAACAAATGGTGTCCATCATCCTCTCTGATGAATCCTTTTAGTTTTTGAATTATTTCCCAGACATGCTTATCATATTCAACTGGTGGTAAAATGTCATTATCATTCTGTTTCTTATTATCATCACCCTGTTGTACAGTTATGTATGAAAACACACTTGACATGGCATCAATATAAAGTTGATGATTGTTTTTAGAATCTGCATAGATTGCCAAGTCAAAAATATCCATAATGTTGGATTTGTCAATTTGTCCTCCTTCTATGTGCCTGAGAAGTTCTCCTGCGTTCTCGTACTTTATCATTAACTGGAATAGCAGGAAAGTAAATCCCATCAGTAGTACCAAAAGAATGGCTTGGATTGTCACAAAACCTATATTCCACCATTCTGCATGTAGCAGAAAAGGAGTAGATACTGCGAATAACAAATTCAGAATAAGAAGGACTTGGAACACCCTATATATTGTCTCTTTCGTAAATCTATTCGCAAGTAATGTGGAATCATATTGTGTATATATCCTACCGATACTCTGCATTATCAAAGGATAGCCAACTCCATAAAGAGATGCTAAAATGGAAAGCAATCCGCTAAAAGTATAATTTGTAAAATCAAAAATCATTTTCTCCTATGTTTTTTATCTGTTTTTCTACTCTACGAATTATTTTATTTGTCTCCCTGATGATCTTATCAATATCTGAGACTTCGGAAGAAATAAGTTTTATTTGTTCGTTTTTTATAGAGTCTTTATTGTTTTGTATGGAATCTTCGTATAATTTCTTTTGATATTCTTTCTGAATAGATATTTCGTGTAAAGAGTTATATCTCCTGTGGGTAACACTCGACAAAATAAATATTAGAACAATTATGAATAAAATAGCACACCAACTCAAAAAAAAATAATGATTCCTTTTCCACCAAGTCTTGTTCTTTAATTTTACTCTGATTTCTTTTTGCTCTACTTTATCCGTTGTTTTTATTTCGTTTTTTTTCTGTGGTTTCATCAAATAAATCATTTATTTCCATTATCTTAACAGTTCGTTTAGTATTTGGAGTAACCTTACCTCTTTCCTTCAATTTACGAATGTAAATTAGAATAACACTAATCAATGCGCTTATTCTTATAATGTATAAACGAAAAGGATTCATATATAATTTTCTTTAAGTTCATTGAAAACTCCTCTATATATAAGAAGTGTTTTGTCATTTGCAAAGTTACTATTTCATAGTGAGAAAGTCGAATAAAACAGCTGAAAAACGCCTCTTACGAAGCATAAAATGTCGCAAGAAGCGTATTTAATAATCAGGGTATATAAAACAGAGCAAATTCTACTTTTCGTCGTTTGACAAGACCTCGCAGCACTTTCCCCTTGTATCGGCAGAAAGAGATATATTCACGGAAAATATTCCTGTCGCCGGTTTCAATCTTTCGTAGCAGCCTACTCTTAGGGTGCTTACCATAGCCGAGCAACCTCCCCACACCTACATTATAGGCAAGCAAGGTCAGCAGCAGCGCATCCTTACCATAGCCTTTGAAGTGTTCAAAGCATTTCCAAAGGTCGGCACGAAGCAGCGAGTCTGCCTGCCGTTCCGTCATATCCGCCGTGAAGTGCTCTCCCCGTTGCAACTGATGCCCATACCCAACATACGGATAATTCTTCCAGCCGTGCATGCCTTCAAAATATTTCACAACAACTACTGCACGCTCAAAAGGTGGCAAGTCTGCCAGCCGCACCCTGCGCTGGGCAAGAATCGGCTGACAGAACAGGCAGAATACACAAAGTAAAATGAAAGAATTTATCGTTCGCATCCATTATGGTCTTAGTGGCGAGAAGATGCGGGCTTATCCTTGCCCTCTTCCCGCTCATTGTTAAAACTAAAGGTCAGCTGCTGCACCTTACCGAAACTATCCTCCACATATACATCAATTGTCTGGCGGTCAGATGACAGCGAGGTGTAGTATAAGCGGAACACATCTTTTGTTAGCGGATAGCGGTCGTTTGGCTTGAATACCATACCATTATCATTTCTTAGCAAGCCCTTGCCGTCAGACTGAAAATAACGTATCGTATAGCGAGTATCGGCAAACTCACCGCCTCGCTTCATCGTGCAGCGTATCTCAGCCGTCTGTCCCTTTATGATGTCCTTCTGAACCGGCATCGTCTCCACCGTAAACGGATAAGACTGCTGAACATCCAAATCCCTATCACAAGCAGATAGGCAAAACACGGCAAGGGTCAGCACACCCATTACCCAAATCGTATTCAATATCTTCTTCATCTTTTCTTCTACTTAAAAGTTTAACCTTAGTCCTGCTGAAACAGCTGGACGAAAACGATGCACGTCCGTTCCAAATAGGAAACGTCCCTGCGCCTTTACAAGAAAGAGAACTCTGTCTGTTAGAAACACTTCCACCGAGCCATGCACGGCACCGCCATAAACAAAGCGGGAGCGGTCGAGCAGTGTCGCCCCATCGGGCAGCAGCTTTTTGTCCTCGTTCAGTTGCTCATAGCCACCCAAGGCGGATATGCCACCATAAAGAAACACGTTCTTACCCCTGTCGGAAAGAACAGGATGCATATAGCCCACCTGTAAGAGTGCATTCTTGAGTTTTACGTTATAACTTCTGTACGGCATATTCTGCTGTTCATACTCTGCCATAACAAAGGTATAGTTCTCACGCCCCAGATATCGGGTGAGTGCTGCTCCCATGCCAAAATTGTCAGCTGCAAGGAACTTTTCGCCTTTGATAAGCGGAACACTCCCTACTATCTCTATTCCCCTTTGCTTGGGTATCAGGCGCTGTGCCTGAGTTGGCAAGCTAAAAGCCATTGCCACCGCTGCACAAACCGATAAAATGATTTTCTTCTTCATAATGTCTACCATTTCAGTTTGAGGTTATCAATCTTCTTTGCTAGTTGCAGGTCCTCTGCCGTTACATGAAAGGTCAGCGTACGACCGCCATTTCTTTCATAGATCGTCACTTCAAGCTGCTTGTCTTCCGCCAGAGAAAACTGCTCGAGCGCATACACAGAGTGTTCACTACTCATGCCACGCACCTGCATCACCTGATGATAGGCACGAAGCGGCTGCAACACCTGCTCTTGTATGGCCGTGCGCTTTGCCATCTTCTTATCCACCACCTTGAACGTGATGAAGTCCACCGAGTACGGCATGTTTGTACCGTTTTCCATAAGAATGTGGAAATACAGCAAGCCGTTATGGGCATATAAGCCACGAAGCAGGAACTTCATACCAAACTGCTGTGCACCGATATGTTTGATGGTACGCTTGTCGTTCTGATAGATAGTTTGCATCATCAGTTTTACTAATACGGGCGACTCGTTACCGAGTTCCTTAAAGTAAATGTCAGAGCGATTGCTTGGCAATCGTCCGTCCGTTGGTGACAAGAAGTCTTTCATCTCAATGCTGAGTTTCTCCGGCTCATCGGCATATTTTACGTTAAAGGTGTAAAAAGAGCCGTCCTCGCAGATGACACTCATATTGGTTTCCGTCTCAAAGTCCTTCACTGAAGCCTTTACACGCAGTACGTTCTCTGCATCCTCTGCCTTCCCTGCGATAATATTCTGTGAACCCAAGTCTACATAGCGAATGGCAGAAGGGAAGATAAGATGCACGGTCTTGTCAAAGGTAACGTCAAGACCATAAGGCAGTACGACACGCCCCGTTGGAATGGCACGGCTCATACCTTGAAAGAGCTCTCCCGAAGTAAGCGGACGGCTTGGTGTCAGACCATCATTGTTTTTCTGTGCTGTGGCTGTTGCTCCCACCATGGCAAGCATAGCCATTGATAAAATAATTTTCTTCATTGTTGCTATTGATTTGATGTTGTTTTTTACTTATCATTTTCGATTGTTTTATTTAGACTGAGCCAAGAAAAGGCGGTAGCCACTCTTGAGCGTTACCTTGATGGTGCGCAGCTTCTTCTGAAGCAGCTGACTTGCACCCTGCATCACCCCACGGGCAGCCTCTGAGATAATCTGGTCCTTGGCAGAGGAAGCGAAGGTAAAGGATGTTCCCATTGAACCACCGATGTTCGCCCCGACTTCCTTAAGCGCATTGATGTCATCCGAGCCTGGTATATACACACCCTCCTGTCCGTCCATGTCGTATGCCGAGAGCTTGACGGCTATGATATGGCCGTCCACCTCAATGCTTTTGATAAACAGGTGCATACGGTTACCCTCAATCTTAGCAACGGCTATGAGTCGGCTCTGCCGTGGAATGTGCAGTCCCTGTACCTTAGCAGTTTCCAGCAGACGGAGCACAACATTGTCACCCTCTTTGAGAACAGTAGTCCTGTCCACTACTACTTTCAGCGTATTGCGCAACAAAGATGGAGAACTACTGGTAAGCGAATGAAAGCCCATATTACGAGCCTTCTTGCCGTATTCCTCCATAAAGTACACATCGCTCATAGGCTGGTCAAGTGAAGAAACTATCTGCCTACGCTCCGGCAGCACCTCCATTACAGGCTTTTCCTTCTGCATGGTCTTGCCCTTAGCGGCGTCAGAGCCACCTGCTGTATCTTCCGTCTTCTCTTTTTCAGCAGTCAAACCACTATTGAAAGTAGGTGGAGTTGATGTTTTAGGAAGATACTTCGCTGCCATCTGATAGCTCTTTTCCATCAAGGCAAGCTGTCGTTTCTCTTCATTGTCCTCCCTGCTGTCTTTGACAGAGAGTTCCTTTTTAAGGTTATCTATTTCCGAGCGCAAGGCTTCACGTTCCTGCTCGTGTGGGTCGGGAGCGTAGAAGGAGTTCAAGAGGCGATTATTCTCCTCATAGCGATGCATGGAGTTTTCTATCTTTGCCGTAGATGCTGCTGTTTCTGCACGCTGCGTCTCTGATGGAGCAGTGTTCTGTGCGAAATAGTCCGATAGTCTGCCCATCTCTTCGCGGGTCTGTTCTTCCTCGTGTGCCTTGTCGCCTAATTCATAGGCTTTGAGTTTGTTTTCGGTGAGCTTTTCTGTCGTTGCCTGCGGGATGCTGTCATTGAGTCCCTGCTCCGCTGCAGTCTTATCCTTGCCCGAAGGTGCGAAGATAAACCACATCGAGAGGGCAAACAGCAGTCCCAGTCCTCCGAAGACCAAGCCTTTCTTCATTTGTTCTTTCTGTTTATTATCCATTTTCTTTGATTGTTTGATGATGTTGTAGGTAAAAATTGCCGTGTAACTCTTGTAAAGTACTGTCCGTCCGTATCGGACTGTCCGTCAGCTTTCCCGTGGGGATGGGTAGTTTTTCCTTCTTTGGAGGAAGGAAGAACTGCGCTATCATCCAAAGCGAGCAGAGCAGATAGATGAAGCTCAGCCCATAGACGATTTCCTTTCTCTGCCTTATCGTGAGCCTTTCACACCGATGGCGGAGCCACAGGTGAAAGCGCAGATAGTGACGTGAGAGTAAGAAGTTTCTTTTCCTTGCCATAGCCTTATCGTTTATAAGTCTGTATGTCCCTGTTCTCCTTGACGAGGAAGTTCTCCATCAGGAAGCCTTGCGGGTTGTTGTCCGAACGGACAGAGTTCTGCAGCGTGCAGGTCGTAACAAGACTGCGCTCTGTAACGTTGCTCTGACGGACGATAAACTCCCGTGCATAAGTCGTTACCGTATAAGGGTAAGTATTAAAGTTGCAGTGGATAGAGTCCACCTCTATGCGCTGATTGACATTGCCCGATATGGCACGGTTATAATAGCCCTTCTCTGCCAAGTCCTTGTAATAGTTGAAAGCCGACTTGTCACACAGTACGAAGGCACGTTCCATATTCTTCTCAATGGCATCCTTGTCAGGCGCAATGGTGAAGAACAGCTCATGGAAGCGACGTACATGCTCCCTTGCCTCTACGGGACGATTACGACTTGCATCCTGACTGAGGGCAAGCATGAGCGACTTTCCCTGGTCAAGCACATAGATTTTCTCCCGTTGCTCCTTGGCGAAGCTGTACGAGGCATAGACGGCATAAACGCTCACTGCCACGCAGACGATGGCAAAGACAAAGGCGTAGAGCCTTATCTGTCTGAATGAGGTCTCGATATTACCAAGTGATTTGAATTCCATTTCTTTTTCCTTTTATAGCTGTTGATTAATTAAGCATAGTTGCTTGATTTCTATTTTCCTTTGAGCAGCGCACCCTTGATACGTCCACCGACATTGCCGATAACCGACCCGGCACCTGCTGCGGCATATCGTCCGCCCGTGTAGGCACTTTGCGCACCGCGCTGTGCAGCTTGATTGACATTGCGACCATAAGAGCCGATACCGCCTCCAGCTTCGATAATCCAACCTGCCACGGTAGGTACACAGAAGTAGCCTACAATACCGATAAGGAAGAAGACGATGTAGTACCACGTCCCCGAATCAGGCAGGTAGTTAGGGTCACTGAGCGCTTCGATATCCTTCTCTATCATCAGCACCTGTATTTTCGTAAGCAGTGCCGTTAGAATAGAACTGACAGGCAGCCACAGGTAGACAGAGATATAGCGTGAGAACCATGCCGTAAGTGAGCCTGCAAGACCATCCCATACGGCAATGCCGAAGACTATCGGACCGAGAATGGCAAGAACGATGAGTATGAAGGTGCGTAGCGTGTCGATGATAAGTCCTGCGGCATGGAACAGCAGCTCCATGAGGTCGTGCACCATTTTCATCACCCACTGCTTGGTCTGATAGGCAGCACGCTCGGCATACATACCCGCTATCGTCACGGCATCTTCAGGTCCGATGATGCCCATTTCCTCTATCTTCTCATCGAACTTCTCGTTGGAAACAAGGTAGGCTGTTTCAGGATTCCTAAGGTAGGCTTCCTCCTGCAACTTGTCCCGCTTGGCAGTAAGTTCTGCAAGGTTCCCCTCCTGCTGGTGTACCATCATCTCCGTTCCCTGCACTACGGGCGAGAGAACGGCATTCATCGTACCCAGTACGACTGTCGGGAAGAACATGATGCAAAAGCCCAGCACGAAGGGACGGAGAAGCGGAAAAACGTCTATCGCCTCGGCACGGGCAATGGAAGCCCATACCCGAAGAGCAATATAAAAGAGTGCACCCAAGCCCGCAATGCCTTTGGCAATGCCCGTCATCTGGGCACAGAGCGGCATCATCTCATCATAGGTCGAACGTAGCAACTCATGTAAACTGGCAAAATCCATAAGCAAAAGTGTTTTTATGAAAGTTCTTTCAAGTTCTTTTTTAGTCTGTGGATTTACCAATACCTGCTTGCCGTATTACCATAGAGTGCCTTAACAGAGGCAAGGTTGTTCTTTTCCCTTGCACGCACGTAGCTCACGGAGATGTTTTTCCTTGTGTAGTAGGATACAAGCGAACGATATTCTCTTAACGTGGTATAGATGCGGTCTATGGACTGCATGCGCTCATGGTCGTTCATCGAGAAAACATTACTCTTGACAATGGACTTTAGTTCCTTGAGACTCTCACCGCTCTGCTCCAAGAGCTTGGCATAGCCCGAAGCCATCGCAGCGAGTTCCGAAGGGCGGAAGTTCTTGTCCGAGAGCATTTTCTTATACGAGGTGACGTAAATCTCTGATATGTCCCCCACCATAAGGATACACTCCTTGACCTTGTAGGCATCGCCGATGAGGTTGTTCACCTTCTTTAGGGCATCATAATACTTCTTGGTGTCGTTGTAGAGTTTCTCCACCTCCTTGAATCCATCAAGGGTATTCTTCACCGTTTTTGAGGCGGTGGCAATTTCCTTGACCGTGTTGGCAATGTTGCCCGCAAAGTTGGTCGGGTCGCTCACTACCCACTGTGCGTGGGCTTTGGGAACAGAAAGGCTCAATCCTAAGAGAGCCATGAAAATGTACTTTTTCATTGTTACTATAGTTTTGATGGTTTGTACTTATTTCTTTTTATTGTTTCTTTTCTCTATGGCAAGCTGACGGATAGCCATTTCGATGTCCCCACCAAGCTGTGCCGCCCTATTCATCACCTCCACCTTCTCGGTTTCCTCCGTAGTGTAAGTCAGGTATTCCTCCATGCTCACTTCCGTGGCATAGACGGCACTCTGCATACCGCCCAGACCTATCCAAACTTCCTTGTAGAGTCGGTTCGGGTCATTGTTCTGGTTGATGGAGAGTATCTGGCTCTTTTCCTTTTCCGAAAGACCGAGCATCGCCTGTATGCCATCGAACTTGGTCATGTACTTGCGCTGGTCAAGCAAGATTTTGCAGTCTGAGTTGTTGATGATACTCTCCTTGACTATAGGCGACTGGATGATGTCGTCCACCTCCTGCGTTACAACAATGGCTTCCCCGAAATACTTTCTCACCGTCTTATACAAATACTTGATGTAGTCCGCCATGTTTGCCGAAGCAATGGCTTTCCATGCTTCCTCTATGAGTATCATCTTGCGGATACCCTTTAATCGGCGCATCTTGTTGATGAAGGCCTCCATGATGATAATCGTTACCACAGGAAAGAGGTCTTTGTTATCCTTCACTTGGTCAATCTCGAAGACGATGAAGCGTTTGGAGAGTAGGTCGATGTTCTTGTCCGAGTTCAGCAGAAAATCATATCGTCCGCCTTTATAGTATTGCTTTAATGTAGTTAAGAGGTTGTTGATATTGAAGTCTGAGAGTGTTACCTTGATGTCACGCTTTTCCATATCCTTGCGGTACACGTCCCGCAGATACTCATAGAAAGTATTAAAACAGGGTATAACGCTATGGTCTGCACATATAAGCTCGATATAGGAGTTTACAGCAGAACCAAGTTCGCCTGCCTCGGTCTTAGTAATATGCTCATCAGCACTCTTCCAAAGTGTAAGCAGTAGCGTGCAAATACTCTCCCTTTTTTCTACATCGAAGAAGTAATCATCCGTATAAAAAGGGTTGAAAGAAATCGGACTTTCATTGGTATAGGTGAAATACACACCATCCTCTCCCTTAGTCTTGCGGTGGATAAGTTCACACAAACCTTGATATGAGTTACCCGTATCAACCAAAAGGACGTGCGCCCCCTGCTCGTAATACTGGCGTACCATGTGGTTGGTAAAGAAAGACTTACCACTTCCCGAAGGACCCAAGATAAACTTGTTGCGGTTGGTAATCACGCCACGCTTCATGGGTAAGTCAGATATATCCAAGTGGACGGGCTTTCCTGAAAGGCGGTCTGCCATCTTGATACCAAAGGGAGAGAGCGAGTCCTTATAGTTCGTCTCTGCCGTAAAGAAACAGAGGGCAGGCTCAATGAAAGTATAGAATGACTCTTCTGCGGGAAAGTCTGCCGCATTGCCGGGAATACCTGCCCAGTAGAGCGTTGCCGCATCAATGGTGTTGTGGCGAGGGTGGCATTCCATAAGAGCAAGTGCAGAGCCTACGTCATTCTTGATCTGGCGAAGTTCTTCCTTATCGCTGCTCCATGCCAGCACGTTGAAGTGGGCACGAATGGAGGTCAGTCCCTGTGAATGGGCAATATTGAGATACTCCTGTATCCATTCCTCGTTGATTTGGTTGCTACGGCTGTAGCGTGCCAGTGAGTGCATATTCCTTGCCTGCTTCTCAAAGCGTTCCAAGTTGGCATCGCTGTCCTCGATAAAGAGGTACTGGTTATAGATATGGTTGCAGGGTAGCATCAACCCTACAGGTGAGGCAAAGGAAAGGCGGCAGTCGCTTCTGTCGGTCGATAATCGCTCGTATCGGCTGTCTGTGCTTACTGTTGTAGGCAGGTCGTCCGTATCGGAGAGTGTATGCAGGCACAGGCGATTGTCGCCCACGCGCACAAGATCTGCTCCCAGACGGATATCTTCCAAAGACGCATGCCCTTCTTCAGATAAAGAGAAATACCTGTCGAGCAGTCCGCCCTTTACATTTGTGCCAACTAACTCTTCTTCAGTCATGCGGACAATCCTTATCTGCTCGGTATCGTTGATGATACGCTCGAACTGGTCCACTGCTTCCATAAACTTCATCACCTCATCTTTGTTAGTAATCTCCTTGGGAATGAGGTGTCCACGGCAGAGCGAAGAGAAGTTACTCTGCTGTGCCATACGCTGCTTGTTGGTCTTGGTCAGGAATAAGTAAACGCTGTGGTGCAGGTACGGACGTTCGTTGAAATGCCGTTCAGAGGAACGGGCAAGGAAGCTCAGTCCGCCATCGGAGAGCTTTTCTTGATAGTCCTCCCTGATGAACCAGTCCTGCTTATGTACGATGCTGTAATTGGGTAGCACCTTGATTGCCTTATGCC
The DNA here is from genome assembly GCA_938045435.1 of uncultured Selenomonas sp. Classification (GTDB taxonomy): domain Bacteria; phylum Bacillota; class Negativicutes; order Selenomonadales; family Selenomonadaceae; genus Centipeda. Next base: position 10,199 of record CALIBA010000343.1, on the reverse strand, counting down.
AGGCTGAGTGCATTGCTTCGTATTCTGTAGAAGTGACGGTGAAGAGTTCGGGCAGCTCCACACGGAAAGCCACCGTGATGTCAGCATCTTTGCTCACCATGCAACCCTGCTCTATGGAGAGCAGTGGAAACTTAGACTCCAAGGTGGTTATCTTGCTTTTATTTCTCATTGCTTCGCTTTCTTTGATTGAAGGTTACAGATAAGGTGGCAGACCGTACGGCGGTTTACAAGGTAGCGTGGGTGCATACGTATTGCTCCTTTTTTCATCAGCCCATATTGCCCATACTTTCTATTCATGGTGAACGTTTGCCATACCACAAGGCTGGCACCCACTACACCTATGACAAGACAGGTAATTTGGCTGACTCCACAGAGATAGAGCACGACAACGAGAATGAAGACAGCCAGCAAGCCTCCTGCAAAGAGGAAGAGGTACTGCGCCTTCAAGCCCTTGAACTCTACCGTCCGGCCTACACCCTTGTTGATTTCAAATGCTGCCATCGCCTTACAGGAAGAAACTTCTCAAGATTGTAGCAGCCACAATGAGGAAGATACACGCACCGAACCAAGAAGCTGCGGTCTTGCTCGTGTCGGGGTCACCACTTGAGAACTTGTTATAGACTTTTATTCCTCCAATCAGACCTACTACGGCTCCGATAGCATAGATAAGCTTTGTACCTGGATCGAAGTAGGAGGTTACCATCTTTGTGGCTTCATTGATACCCGCCATGCCGTTGCCCTGTGCGTATGCTCCTGTGGCAGTGGCGGCTATCAGGAGCAGCATTGTGATTTTCTTTTTGTTGTTCATTGTTCTTTTTATTTTAAGTTGTTAAATGAATTGTTTTCTTTTGGATAGAGGTGGTAAGGGGCGGCTCGGTTTTATTGTATGACTGATATTGGTTGATTGTTTTACTTTTGAGCCACCCCCTGCATTCCTCCGAAATATGAAAATCAAGAAACCATTTTTACAGATAATAGGACAGCGGTCTGTCGTCAGCATCGCCCACTGCTGTGTCAGATATGCCAGAAACAGGAGGTGTTGAGTTTTGTGATGATGGCATTGCTGGTTGAGCATTCTGTTCTTCCTTTTCTTCCGCCTTACGGATTTTCTCCAATAGCGAGGCTTGTTCACCCAGCATCTTGGCGATGTTTTCTTTGTACTTATCCAACAGGTCTGAGTCTTGAAGCTGCAGAACGGTCTCTTTGACTTCTCCCTCATCAGCCTCCTCACTGTTCTTTGCCCACTTTTGCAGGCGGACTAAGTCACGTGCGAGGACGGACTGCTCCGAAATTTCGGCTTCGCCCGATGTGGACTCGATGGATAGGTTTAATTCCTCACGGACAATCTCATCTTCGTCCACTCTCTCCATCTCGAAATCAACGTCCATTTCGTTGTCCTCTTCCATTTCTTTCTCCTTTTCGGAGTTCTGCGGTGCAAAATTATTATTATTCTGCTCCGAATTTTCAGATGAAGAAGCAGAGGGAACTTGTGGGATAATAGGGGAAATGGAACGGCTTTTGCCAATCAGTACAAACTCGGCTTGATCTTCTGTTCCTTCTCCTTTTTGTCCGTCTTTTTCCTTCGTCGCTTCATTCTCCTTAGTCTGCTCATTGCCCTTTTTATTTTTCTTGATAAGGATGCCATACGGAGATACATACCGCATATAGAAGTACAGGATACCCAGCATTATCCAAATGATGATGAGTATCAGTATAAAACTGAAAAGTATTGTTTCCATCATAGTGTTATTGTTGTTTTACGTCTTTGCTTTGCTGCTGCATTATTGAGAAGTTCCTGATGTTCCCGCAGATGCTCCCGGAGGATATTATCAATATAGGAAGCAATAGATACCCTTTCTCCTAAGTCTTGTAGCACATTGCGCAGGTTCTGTAATGTCTCCAAATTGATGGAGAAAGCCGTCCGCATTTGCGAACGTACGGGATGAAAGTATAGGGAACGGTATTCCTCTATGGAAAGGGACGACCTGCCAGACTTTTCTATTCTCGGTTTTCTTTCTCTTTTCGGTTCCGTGTTCCCGATTTCCTCTCCTCCAGTTTCGTCTGTTCGTTCTTCTTTTGCCGTCTTCATTTCTTCCGAACTTTTGTCTTCCTCTCGTGATGTTGCGAGGGAAGGCTCGGTGTCCTCGGATGGATCGAAGGGGTTGGGAACCGTGACAGGTTTCACCACGACATTGTCCTCTGCCATTTTCTTCAGCTTCTTTTCCAGTTGCTGTTTTCTTTCCTCAATCGTTGCCATTTTCTGTTTTCGTTTTTAGTTTGAGACGTTGAATTATCTCGGAGACGAGTTCATCCAGCCCCGTACCCGTTCGCAGTCCCTTTGCAGGAGGCTGATAGGTGGAACGGAACACACCACGCAGCCCGTATGTGGAGAGTTCGTGGGAGAAGCGGTGCGTGGCATATACATAGCCGGGCAGGAGCGTGAGCTCATGTCCTTGGATGAGCTTCGTGTATTCGTCAATGATGACGTTCCTCACCCTTCTGTCCACCTTGTTCCAGAACAGGATAATGTCCTTTATCCGTGAGTCGGACATTGAGACACCAATATCCGTGATGGTCTTGGCGTATGCCATGCAGGAGACGAGCGACTGTATGTCGGCTTCAAGTGGAGATAGGATATAGTCCATCTGAAGGGACAGTTCCATCAACTCCGTTGTTCCTGCATGACCGGGAAAATCGAACACAACCAACTGGTACTTCTCATTGCTGATAGCGTCAATCTTACTTTGTGCTGTCTTGACGGCTTCCTTGGGGCTGGACTTGTAAATTCTGTATGCCTTTTTGCCGAGGTGCTGAAAGAATGCCTGCATGGACTTGGAAAGTTCCTCGTTTCCCTGAATGACACTTTTCTCACGTTCTCTCAGCTTGTAAAAGGAATCCTGCGACAGGTCGCAGTCCACCACGAAGAGGTTGATGCCCTGTTCGTAGTACAATATGCTGCTTACGATTTCGGCAAGCGTGCTTTTTCCGACTCCTCCCTTTTGCGAGGAGAACCCCAGAAAGATGGGGCGTTGTTGTTTGTTCTCCATAATGATAATTTCTTAGTTCATATTACTTGTCTATTTGATGTTTGGATGTGCTCTCATTCTTGAGAAGTATCAGCAGACAGTTTGTTCTGGCTGCGTATGGTTCGTGCGATAGTCTGAAAGGACGATTTATAGTTCTTGCTATCTGTTGTACTGACAATAGTTTGTCATGACAACAAATTGTTATGAATATGTTTCGTTCCTTCTTGTCATCTTTGGTGTAAGCCAACGGTAATACGATATATCTTTTGCTTGTGTTATCATACCATTGTTCGCTCGTTCTGACTGCAAAATAAATGATATTTTGGCTGATTATATGACACCAATGAAGTGCAGGGAAATGCGAGGAAAAAGAGTGAATACCATTGATAATGAGATATTTGAAAACTCGCCGTAACTTTGCAGGCGAGAATAATACATGGAGGTAATATCCCGAAGCAGACACCCCACGAGGGTGGATACTTCAATCGTATCAACTCTTGATATTGGCAAGGTGTGTCTTTGTAACACAAACTTACAGTTGTACCACAAAGACCCTTGCCCCAAAGGGGATTAAATCACTCCAAAGTCGTGATTAAAGAAAAGTAAAGCTATGGATAAGGAAGAGAAATCTCGTTCAGAGAGAAAAAAAGCGGAAAAGCCACGCTGGGACAATTGGCACGTGCGGTTGCCCAACCCCAAAGACCAGCAAAAAGTCATTGAACTTTTCCATAAATCCGGTGCAAAATCGAAGTCTGATTTTGTGCGTGGATGTATTCTTGGAGGGAAGTTCAAGGTGATAACAGTGGATAAATCCGCTGTGGACTATTATCGTAAACTCTCGGAATTGATTGCCGAAAATCATCGGATAGGCGTACTCTACAACCAAACAGTACGCGCAATAAACTCTTATCACAGCGTGAAAACTGCACAGATTTTACTTGAAAAATTGGAAAAAATCTCTGGTCAAATCATCACGCTACAACAGAAAGCCATCCAACTGACGGAACAATTTGATAGTCGATAAAGGAATATGATTGCAAAGATTTCTTCTACCGAGAACCTTGGGGGAGCATTGGGATATAACTTCAAAAAGGTGCAGCACAACGAAGCGGCAGTCCTCTGCGTGAACGAACTTCGGAAAGGCTTCGATGGCACTTTTCAAATGGATAAGGTACTTGCCGATATGCAAAAGGCGATACCAGAGCAATGCAGGACAAAGAAAACGGTTTTTCATTGCTCACTCAATCCGCACCCGGATGAGAAACTATCTGATGAAAGGCTCACGCAGATTGCGAAGGAGTATATGGAGGCACTCGGCTATGGCAATCAACCCTACATCGTCTTTAAGCATAATGACATTGCCCGTGAGCATATTCACATCGTTTCGCTTCGAGTGGATTTCGATGGTAATAAAATCAATGACAAGTTTGAGGGCAGGCGAAGCAAGAAGATTACTAATGCTTTGGAAAAGAAATATAACCTCATTCCAAGTTCAAAGGTCAGTGAGAGAACAACAACAGAAACACCAAAGGTCAATGTTGTGCAAGGGAATATCAAGGAACAAGTGGCAAATACTGTTCGTTCTGCGATGAAGCATTATACCTTCTGCTCCTTAGGTGAACTAAATGCCGTTCTGCGTAAATACAACCTTGCAGTAGAGGAGGTAAAGACCGAGTATAGGGGCAAGCAATATGACGGGCTGGTCTATGTACCTACCGATGACAAGGGCAATAAGGTGAGCACGCCCATTCACGCCTCGGACATAGGCAGAGGTGTGGGCTATACTGCCGTTCAGAACAAGATGCTGAAGTCAAAACAGATGGTTAAGCCATTGATACCAACTGTCAGAAGAAAGGTATTAGAAGTAATGCGTACTTCTCCCCACACAGAGGAAAGACTTCGACAAAGATTGGAGAAACAAGGCTTGCAAGTGGTAATCCGAAAGAATGATAATGGACGCATCTATGGAATTACATTCATTGATGATGAAAAAGGTATTGCGCTCAATGGCTCTCGATTGGGTAAAGGATATGCTGCCAATAAGTTTAACGAGTACTTCTCTAACCCGGAGAATAATCCATTCTTGGATGAATCGCTTTATGGAAAGATTGATACCACCTTTCAACAACAGATGCAGACAATACAGTCTGATGAGCAGGAAAGCGACAATCTTGTCGATGAATTTATCGACAATATGGTAGGAGAATCCTTCTCTTCATCGGGCAATGATGATTGGAAAGAAGCGGCATGGCAACGCAAACTTCGTAAGCAAAGTAAGGTAAAACTTAAACGCAGGAAGCGTTAATGGCACCATTCAAATGGTAATCAAAGATTTTTCAAATAGTATTCAAACGATATTCTAACAACAATAAAATAGCATTATGGCACAAGAAGACGATTTAAGGGCATTGGGTAAGGTTATGGACTTTATGCGGGGAATTTCAGTGATTTTCCTCCTGATTAACTGTTATTGGTTCTGCTACGAGGCATTTCAGTCGTGGCACTTCACACTCGGCATCATCAACAAGATACTGATGAACTTTCAACGCTCCACGGGATTGTTTTCATCAATCCTTTGGACGAAGCTGTTTTGTGTGATATTTCTCGCCTTATCCTGCTTGGGGACAAAAGGCGTGAAGGAGGAGAAAATCACATGGCCAAAGATTTGGACGGTGCTTTTCGCTGGTTTTGTGCTCTTCTTTCTGAATTGGTGGCTGTTGGCATTGCCCATAGGTAAGGTGGGTGCTGCTTCGCTCTATATCTTCACGCTTTCTTTGGGCTATATCTGTCTGCTAATGGGCGGTGTGTGGATGAGCCGACTGCTCAAAAACAACTTGATGGACGATGTGTTCAATACCGAGAATGAGAGCTTTATGCAGGAAACTCGGTTGATGGAGAACGAATACTCGGTAAACCTTCCTACACGATTCTACTATAAGAAGAAGTGGAACAAGGGCTGGATCAATGTAGTTAATCCCTTCCGTGCATCAATGGTACTCGGCACCCCCGGCTCTGGTAAGTCGTATGCTATCGTGAACAACTACATCAAGCAGCAGATAGAGAAAGGCTTTGCCATGTATATCTATGATTATAAGTTTCCCGATTTGTCGGAGATAGCCTACAATCACCTGCTCCATCATTTAGATGCTTATAAAGTCAAACCGCAATTCTATGTGATTAACTTCGACGACCCTCGCAAATCACATCGCTGTAATCCCATCAATCCTGCCTTTATGACAGATATATCCGATGCCTATGAGAGTGCCTACACCATTATGCTCAATCTCAATCGCTCGTGGATTCAGAAGCAGGGAGATTTTTTCGTCGAATCACCGATTATCTTGCTTGCCGCCATTATCTGGTTTCTGAAGATATATGAGAACGGCAAATATTGTACCTTTCCCCATGCCATCGAATTCCTGAACCGTCCCTACGCACAGATATTTCCGATACTTACTTCCTACGATGAGCTTGCCAACTACCTTTCTCCCTTTATGGATGCTTGGGAGGGAGGAGCGCAGGAACAGCTACAGGGACAGATTGCGAGTGCCAAGATACCGCTTTCACGCATGATTTCTCCTGCCCTCTATTGGGTGATGACAGGTGATGATTTCTCGCTTGACATCAACAATCCCAACGAGCCGAAAGTACTTGTTGTGGGCAATAATCCCGACCGCCAGAATATCTACTCGGCAGCACTCGGACTTTACAATAGCCGTATCGTAAAGCTCATCAACAAGAAGAAGCAACTTAAAAGCTCGGTAATTATCGACGAGTTGCCAACGATTTACTTCCGTGGATTGGATAATCTCATAGCCACAGCACGAAGCAATAAAGTGGCAGTTTGTTTGGGTTTTCAAGACTTTTCGCAACTCACCCGTGATTATGGCGACAAGGAGAGCAAGGTAATCCAGAATACGGTGGGTAATGTGTTCTCAGGGCAGGTGGTTGGAGAAACTGCCAAAACACTCTCGGAACGCTTTGGCAAGGTGCTTCAACAGCGACAGTCTATGACCATTAACCGTAATGACAAATCCACCTCTATCTCCACACAAATGGATAGCCTTATCCCTGCAAGCAAAATCAGTAATCTCACACAGGGAATGTTTGTCGGTGCTGTGTCCGACAACTTTGACGAGCGTATCGACCAGAAAATTTTCCATGCGGAGATAGTGGTAGATAGTGCCAAGGTATCTGCGGATATGAAAACCTATAAACCCATCCCCAATATAACTGATTTTACTGACAAAGAAAGCTGCGACACGCTCAAAGAAACCATTGAAGCCAACTATCGTAAAGTGAAGCAAGAAATTCGATCGCTTGTCGATTCAGAAATTCAACGGATAAAGCACACGCCAAGCCTTGCCCATTTAGTAAAAGATTAGCAGCCTTATTCTAATACTGCCGTATAAATATGAGCAAACGTTTGCATTCTGTATTTTTCATTATTTTTCCGGAAATTGCTTGTAATTTTGGGGAAAAATACTTAAATTTGCATCATATTTTCAAAATAGGAAACATATTTTTCCGTAAAGTTATGTACCTTTGTCGGCAAATAAAGATATTCTCGTCAAACAAATATAAATAATATAAACATGGAAAAAAACAGAAAAAAACAAATCGTAGTTTTGAGTATAGCTTTAGTTTGCATTTTCATCTTGGTATTTTCATTGTTCCATAAATCAGCGACAAAAGATAGCGCAAATCCTCCTTTAACAAATGTTTTGACTGATAGCATTTCTCAAATTGTCTCAGCTTGTCCTGGCGAAATTGGTGTGGCGGTTATTGTTAATAACAGAGATACGGTTAAGGTCAATAATAAGAGTGTTTATCCTATGATGAGTGTGTTTAAGGTTCATCAGGCATTAGCTCTTTGTAATGACTTTGACAATAAAGGAATTTCACTTGATACCTTAGTAAATATAAATAGGGATAAACTTGACCCAAAGACTTGGAGTCCTATGCTGAAAGATTATTCAGGGCCAGTCATATCATTGACAGTGAGAGATTTGCTGCGTTATACTCTTACTCAGAGTGACAACAATGCAAGCAACCTTATGTTTAAGGATATGGTTAATGTCGCTCAAACAGATAGTTTTATAGCCACACTCATTCCTCGTTCAAGTTTTCAGATAGCTTATACGGAAGAGGAAATGTCGGCTGACCATAACAAGGCTTACTCTAACTATACATCTCCTCTTGGTGCTGCAATGTTGATGAATCGTTTGTTTACTGAAGGTCTTATCGATGATGAGAAACAAAGTTTCATTAAGAATACGTTAAAAGAATGCAAAACAGGTGTAGATAGGATAGCAGCTCCACTTCTTGATAAAGAAGGGGTTGTTATAGCGCATAAGACAGGTTCAGGTGATGTTAATGAAAATGGTGTTCTTGCAGCTCACAATGATGTTGCCTATATATGTCTGCCTAATAATATCAGTTATACCTTAGCGGTATTTGTTAAGGATTTCAAGGGAAATGAATCACAAGCGTCACAATATGTTGCGCATATATCAGCTGTAGTATATTCTTTATTAATGCAAACTTCAGTAAAATCTTAAACTGCACTTGCTTTGATAATTAATGATAAACAATCTAAAAGCACTCTAATCGTTATCGGAGTGCTTTTAGATTACTAATCAAATTGCTTCTATTATAATTTGAATCCTCTACTTTTTCTTTCTTCCTGTTGCGGCACTCTTGCTCCATATCTAAGCCTGTGCCATTGCTCCCTGAACCAGTCGGCAATCGGCTTCCTGTTTATTGTCAGGTTCAGCCTGCTTTCATCGTCAGGGTCATTTTCCACCCTTAAAATATCATCCTATACGTAAGGTATACAGTATTGGCATTTAACTTTAGGTACATTTAAATCTCGCATAGTGCCATAGAGTTAAATGCAAATGCTGTGAATAATTTTTGCTTATTTCTGTATAAATCACTAACTTTGCGACTCCTGATTATAGTAATCGATGAACAGAAAAAAAATAACTAAAGATATGGTGCGGGCTTCAGTGGCAGAGTATCTTACCTTTGTGACAGCTACAGGTGAGAGTAATATACAAAGTCTCTATGCCGATGAAAACGTATGGCTTTCTCAGAAAATGATGGGATTGCTTTATGATGTTAAAATTCCTACTATTAACTATCATCTAAAAAAGATATTCGAAGACAATGAGTTAGATGAAAATTCAGTTATTAGAAATTTTCTAATAACTGCCGATGATGGTAAGACGTATAATACTAAACACTATAACCTATCGGCAATTATAGCGGTAGGGTACAAGGTAAATTCAGAAAGAGCGGTACAATTTCGCAAATGGGCAACGCAGATTATTCAAGAATTTACCATTAAGGGCTTTGCGATGGACGATGAGCGGCTAAAAAACGATGGTACGCTACTCGGGAAGAAGTATTTTGAAGAACAACTACAGCGCATACGCGAAATACGCCTGTCGGAACGCAAATTTTATCAGAAAATAACGGATATTTACACTACTTCTATTGATTATGACCCTAAATCGGCTAGCACACAGCGTTTTTTTGCTACTGTGCAAAACAAATTGCATTGGGCGATACACGGACATACTGCTGCAGAGGTGATTTATGAGCGCGCTGATGCTGAAAAAACTAATATGGGGCTTAACACTTGGAAAGATGCGCCTAAGGGCAAAATATATCCTTTTGATGTAGTAGTGGCTAAAAACTACCTGACTGAGGACGAAATGGCGCAACTACAGCGTTTGGTATCGGCTTATTTGGATATGGCAGAAGATATGGCACAGCGACATATACCGATGACAATGAGCGATTGGGAGCAACGTTTGAATCGCTTTTTAGCATTTGCTGACCGCCAAGTATTGCAAGATGCTGGCAAAATAACCGCAGAAATAGCTTGTGCACACGCGCTTAGCGAGTTTGAGAAGTATCGCATTGTGCAGGATAAGCTTTTTGAATCAGATTTTGATAAATTTATAGAGAATAGTCTGCTTTTGTGATAGGTATACGTAACTTAGGAGAGGATTATAATAAAATTTTTGGTAAGAATATGATTTTTTGGATATAAAATTTTTAGCTGATTATGTAGGAAGTGTGCCTTTTGAGAGAAAAGCAGAAATAGCTGTTGGAGGGAGTTTCCCAGTACACTTATTTAAAAAAATAGCTATATTAAAATGG
>CALIBA010000342.1 GCA_938045435.1 uncultured Selenomonas sp. | reverse complement strand
CCTGCGAAACTGGCACATGGGCATATCGTCGATCTCGTTGAGAAGAGCGTTGACACGATTTTCTATCCCTGCGAGCCGCACAACATGAATGACAAGCCCGGTTCATCAGCAAATAATTTCAACTGTCCGATTGTTGCCTCCTATGCTGAGAATATTCGGATCAATATGGACATCCTGCGCGAAAAGCACATTCGTTTTCTGCAGCCATTCCTGCCTATCAACGACAGAAAACGCATGATCGAGCGCCTCGTTGAGGAGTTCGGGAAAGTGGAGGGGATCAGCAAAAAAGAGATTGCGGCTGCTGTTGATGCAGGCTATGCTGAGATTGAGCACTATCGGCAGGATGTACGCGACTATGGTCAGGAAATTCTCGAGCGTATTGCAAAGACCGGCGAGCATGCAATCCTCCTTGCAGGGCGGCCATATCATATTGATCCGGAGATTAACCATGGCATCCCGGAGATGATCCAGTCTTACAAACTGCCGATACTTTCTGAGGATGCTGTTTATCACGTACCTGTCCAAAAACACCAGTTGCAGGTTGTCAACCAATGGAGTTATCATGCCCGCCTTTATCATGCTGCTCAGTTTGTCGCAGAGCATCCGAATGTGACCCTTATCCAACTCAGCTCCTTCGGCTGCGGTCTGGATGCGCTTACGACCACGGAAGTGCGTGAAATATTGGAGTCGCATCAGCGTATCTATACGATGATAAAACTTGACGAGGTGTCAAATCTTGGCGCAGCACGGATTCGTCTCCGCTCCCTCATTGCGACACTTGCGCGTAGGGAGACTCCTGCCTATCATGAGGCGCCCGTCATTGAGCGCCCACGCTTTACTGAGGACTGTAAAAAGACGCATACGATTCTCGCACCGCAAATGGCACCGATTCACTTCGCGTTATTCCAGACGACCATGAAAAAGCATGGGTACAACGTCGTTATTCCACCCATGCCGGATAAGGCAGCGATTGATATGGGGCTGCGCTATGTTCATAATGACATGTGTTATCCTGCAATCGTCGTCATTGGTCAGCTGCTTGCCGCGCTGAAAGCTGGTATGTGCGACGCGGATCACACGAGCATAGCGCTCTTTCAAACCTGCGGTGCCTGTCGTGCGACAAACTATCTCGGTGTTCTGCGCAAAGCATTGCGTGATGCAGGATTTCCCAATGTAGCCGTCTTTGCTGTACGTGGTCTGCCAGAGGAAACAGATTCATTTGCTTTTAATCGCGAGATGATGATCGATGCGATTAAGGCTGCGGTATATGGCGATCTTCTCATGAATGTACGCAATCGCATGATGCCGTACGAACTCGTTCAGGGCGCGACACAGGCAGCGTTCGAAAAGTGGATGACGCGCGTCAAGGATGAATTGCAGCATGGAAACATGTTCAAATTCCGTCGCATGATTAAAGATATTGTACGTGACTTTGATCATATTCCGATTGATGAGACCCTTTGGAAACCGAAGGTTGGTATCGTTGGTGAGATTTTAGTCAAGTATCATCCGGTCGCGAACAACGATATTGAGACGGTGCTGATGAACGAGGGCGCAGAGGTTGTCATGCCGGACTTCATTGATTTTTTCCTTTACTCGGCATACGATCCAATTGCACAGCATAAACTGCTTTCTGGATCATATAAAGATCGTCTCTTTGGGCGGATGTTTATCAAAGTGCTTGAGTTCTTCCGTGCGCCGATGCGCAAGGCTCTCATGGAGAGCCACCATTTCCGCGCACCGCAGTACATCGATCACACAGCAGAACTTGCCACGCGCCATGTCAGCCTCGGCAACATGGCAGGAGAGGGGTGGTTTCTCACCGGTGAGATGGTCAAGCTCATCGAGGAGGGTGTACCCAATGTTGTCTGTCTTCAGCCATTTGGTTGTTTGCCGAACCATATTACAGGAAAAGGAGTCATGCACGAACTGCGCAAGGCATATCATGGTGCCAATATCATAGCAATAGACTGTGATGCAGGTTCAAGTGAAGTCAACCAACTCAATAGATTAAAACTCATGCTTGCCGTCGCAAAAGAGCGTCGCCCACAGGAAAAAGATACCGCAGCAGCAATGAAAACCAAAGAAATCAACACTATTTAGTGGTTTAGATTATTTGTGAGAATTTAACAGCGATACTGTATTATACAGTATCGCTGTTTTTAAGGAGCGTATTTTGTTTTCAAGCAGCTATGCTTATAAGAAAGGGGAGAAATGGGGAGGTCGTCTTATTCCCGGATCATATGCATATGATGATTAAGATTGTTTTTTTATACGCCTTGAAAGATAGTTTGCAGCAAGAGATCCAGAGATGTTGTGCCAGACGCTAAAGAGTGCGCCCGGAATGGCAGCTGCCGGACCGAAGTGGAGCAGTGCAAGTGAGGTGGCAAGCCCTGAGTTCTGCATACCGACCTCGATGGAGACAGCTTTGACCTTGGCAATGTCCATGCCTAGGAGTTTACTAACAATGAATCCGAGTGTATAGCCGAGGAGATTATGGCATATGACAACAACCATGATAAGGGCACCGGTTTCCATGATGCGCCCGGCATTTGCTGAGACAACGCCGCCAACAATGAGAACAATAGCAATCACGGAGATCAGAGGCAGAATTTTGATTGCCTTTTGTACAGGTCGTTCAAAGAAACGATTGATGAGAAGTCCGAGGATGATTGGAACGATGACAACCTGAAGAATAGAGAGCATCATTTTTTCTGCGGGAATATCAATCCACTGCCCGGCGAGCCAGAGCGTCATCAGGGGAGTCATGAAAGGGGCGAGGATTGTGGAGGCCATTGTCATAGAGACAGAGAGCGCGACATCGCCGCGCGCGAGATAAGTCATGACATTTGAAGATGTACCGCCCGGACAGGTACCGACAAGAATGACACCCGCGGCAAGCTCTGGCGGGAGAGAAAAAGCATGTGCCAGCGCCCATGCCAGGAAAGGCATAATACCAAACTGTGCTAGAGTACCGATGAGAACATCCTTGGGGCGCTGTAAAACGAGCTTAAAATCTTCAAAGCGCAGGGTCATTCCCATACCAAACATGACAATACCAAGTAAAATGGTAATGAATGGAACTGTCCAGAGAAATGTCCATGGCTGGACGAGGGAAATACCAGCAATGAGAATGACAAACACAGCCATATAACGAGAGACGAAATTACTGATTTGTTCGAGTATCTGCATAGGTAAAACTCCTTATTTTTGAGAGATTTTGATAAAATCTTCCAATTTTCTGAGGGCGCTTTTATTTGCGATTGTTTGGCGGGCTGCCGCGATGCCATCTGCAATCGAGGCAGCTGTACCGCCGATATAGATTGCAGCACCTGCATTTATCAAGCAGATATTTGCTCGTGCATCGGTAATATCACCGCTGAGAATTCCTCGTGTTACCTGTGCATTTTCTTCAGGCGTACCGCCGCGAATTGCATCTTTTGAGGCAGGAGAGAAACCAAAATCCTCTGGACGTATTTCATAGGTGTGTTCTTTCCCATCTCGGACTTCATGTACTTTGGTCGGTGCACCGACAGAGATTTCATCCATACCGTCTGTACCGTGCACAATTAGGGCGCGTTTTATGCCAAGTGTCGGGAGTACCTTTGCAAGCGGGCGCAGGAGATGCTCGCCATAGACACCGAGCAGCATATAAGAGGGGCGTGATGGATTCGTAAGCGGACCAAGAATATTGAATACCGTGCGGATGCCGAGTTCGCGGCGAATTGATCCGACATGGCGCATGGACTGATGGTAACGCTGTGCAAAGAGGAAGGCAAGACCAATGGAATGCAGCTCCTCACGCACCTTTTCAGGCGGTTGATCGATGTTCACCCTGAGTGCCTCCAGACAATCTGCGGTGCCACTTTGGGAAGAGGCGGCGCGGTTGCCATGTTTGCAGACCTTCAGACCGGCAGCTGCTGCAATGAATGAGGCAGTTGTTGAAACATTGATGCTCCCCGAATGGTCGCCGCCTGTACCAACGATGTCGATGACGTCCATATCATGAGCAACAGTCTCTGCATGTGCACGCATTGCTGCGGCAGAACCTGAAATCTCGTCGATGGTTTCCATGCCGCTGCTCTTGGTCGATAGTGCGGCAAGATAGGCAGCATTTTCCACAGCAGAAGTCTTTCCCGACATAATTTCATTCATAACAGTATAGGCTTCATCATAACTGAGATCTTGCTTGTCCACGACTTTTTTAATGGCGTCTTTTATCATTCTGATTCCTCCTTGAAAAAATCTATTTACAATTAAAATGGCAGTGCTGTATTATAGCACAAAATACACAGCACTGCCATAGCTCTTTTAGTATCAAGGGAAATGACTTTACTCCAGACGATTTGTCTACAAAATCATTTGCGTACAATTTCATCAAAGAGACATACAATCTCCTGTTTCATCTCTTCGGTGTTATGTGTATAGAGGTTTTGCGTGATGGCTGCATCAGCATGTCCCAGACGTGCTGCAACAGCAACGGGTTTAGCCCTAACAGAAATCAGCTGCATTGCATGCGTATGCCTAAAACTATGTGCGTTGATCCGAAGGTCATGCAGCATCCTCATAATGATGTTGTGATGGAGTGGAATCCCATGTGACTGTATACAAAGTAATGTACGACGTATACACCCAACAGGACAAGGAATCCTTTTTGGAAGAATGATGAGCCCACGATCATTCTTGGTGTCCTCGTAGGTGATTTTATACGCATCACCAAGACGGATCTCATTTTTCGCTTGTTTTAATTTGAGAGAACGAAGATAGGACAAGAATACGGCATCTATATATTTCGAGATGTCGAAGCTATAGGAATAAGAGTTCCCGTGTTTACGTATACGTCTCTTGGACATAAAGAAAACTATAGGTTTGTCAAACATATGTTACACGAGAGAGAAGAAGCGAAAGAGCCTCACGAGGAGACTTCCAACCTAAGGGCGTCATAGGGAAGTTGTGATACTCCGTGTTGCGCGAGTGTGTGAAAGAAATTCTGTAAAAACTTCCGACTCAAAGGAATAAGGGCTTCTATGGTAAAATCAAATCATGGGAGGTCTTTGTTTATGGCAAAACAACAAAAAGAAGTTCACAAAGTCAAAATGACCGATGGGAAAAGAGCGATCATTCAGCAGCTCTTTCAAGAGTATGACATTGAGAGCACATCCGACATCCAAGACGCACTAAAAGACCTGCTGGGCGGAACCATCAAGGAAATGATGGAGGTGGAAATGGACAGCCATTTAGGCTACGAAAAATCCCAACGCTCCGCTAATGAGAACGCTCGCAATGGGTACAAATCCAAGACATTAAACAGCAGCTATGGGAGCGTTCGGATTGAAGTCTCCCAAGACCGACAGTCTTCTTTTGAACCACAGGTGGTAAAAAAGCGGCAGAAGGATATCTCTGCGATTGATCAGAAAACTATATCCATGTATGCCAAGGGAATGACTACGAGACAGATTTCCGAAACGATCAATGACATCTACGGTTTTGAGGCATCGGAAGGATTTGTATCCGACGTAACTGATAAGATTCTGCCCCACATTGAGGAATGGCAGAACCGCTGCCTTGTCAGCGTTTACCCGATCGTTTTCATTGATGCCATCCATTTTTCCGTGCGTCAGGACAGCATCGTAAGCAAACTTGCGGCCTACGTCGTTGTAGGGATTAACGATGCCGGGCGAAAAGAAGTCTTAACCATTGAAATTGGAGAAAATGAGAGCAGCAAATATTGGCTTGGCGTTCTTAACAGCCTAAAAAATCGAGGGGTTCAAGATGTTCTTATCCTTTGCTCTGACGGGCTCAAGGAAGCGGTAGAGGCGGCCTTTCCGGAAACGGAGCATCAGCGCTGCATCGTACACATGGTACGCAATACCCTGAAATATGTGGCGCATAAGGACATGAAATTCTTTGCCAAGGATCTTCGCAGCATATACACGGCTCCTGATGAAAAGACCGCCCTCAAAAGACTGGAAGAGGCAGATAAAAAATGGAGTTCCCATTATCCAGCGGACATGCGGAGATGGTATGATCATTGGGACGTCATAACACCGATATTCAAGTTCTCTATGGGTGTTCGCACCGCATTTTATACCACGAATATCATAGAGAGTCTTAATGCATCATACCGCAGATTAAATCGACAACGGAGCGTATTTCCTAGTGCACAAGCGTTATTAAAGGTTCTTTATTTGACGACGTTTGAAGCCACTAAGAAATGGACGATGCCGATAAAGAACTGGGGTAAAATCCGAGGCGAACTGGCGATTATGTATCCTAACAGATTGCCTGATTAACACTTGCACACATCATAGAAGATCCGATTTACAGACTTTTCTTCACAGACTCCAATAGCTCATGAAGTATCGCCAAACAAGATGCTTCAATTCTTCGGTTGTCATCTTCTTTGTGTCATAGCATCCATAGAGCAGCTCCGACTTCATGCGTGTCCACATACTCTCACAACGCGCGTTATCATGATAGTGGCCTCATGATTTGACGAATCCTATAGTTTTGAATTGCCCCCGATATAGATGACTTGTATGTCCACTCGGTGATCCTTGGCGTACTTCATGTGTAAGGCATCTGACAGAGGATGAGATTGAACGGGTTATCGTCACTTGGTGGAAGTCAAAGAGAATGTAATCGCGGAACTCCGCTCCCTGATCGACAGTGTTTGCCAGATGGAGGAGCGCGGTAGAGTAGAGCAGGAATTTCGTGTTTTGGTAGAACGCCTTGAAACACTGATTTGCGAGAATGCACGGGTGTCACAGGATCAGACGGCGTATCTGAAACAGGAAAATGAGATTCGTGCACGCTATCTGGAAAAGAAGGGGTATTTGGAAAAGTTGAACAAGCAAATTGCCAAGAGGGAGAGTAAGA
>CALIBA010000341.1 GCA_938045435.1 uncultured Selenomonas sp. | reverse complement strand
CACTTCCTCGGGATTTACCTTGCCGCGCAGGAGGCGCACGGCGAATGCCGTGTGATCGTCCGCGAAGACGCCCTCCTGCGTCACGAGTGACGGAATCTCGGCGGGTGGCAGCACGGGATTCCCGTTGACGAGCGTCAGGTGGATGCCGACGCCGAGCGCGGGGGTGTGTCGCGCAAGCGCAACCGCATCATCGAACGCCGCGCCGCCCGGCATGAGCGTTGCCGAGCGCAGGACGCCGTCCGCAGCGCCCTTTTCAACAGCGCGGTTGATCAGTTCATGTCGTCCGAAATCGTCCGCGTTCAGAATGATTTGCTTCACGTTGTTTTCCTCTGTGCTTTCAGGATCGTATGTTATCGTTCCTATCATAACGCATTCCCGTAATATTTTCGACAAAAAACATGAAATCACCTTTTCTATATAGGACTTTTATAGTAAAATAGCTTTGACATCCTATTGATTGAAAAGAGGCGTCTTAATGATCGTAGAAATCATCAGCGTGGGCACAGAGCTGCTCATGGGCAGTATCGTCAACACGAATGCACAGCATATTGCACGTGCCCTTGCGCACATGGGGCACGATGCCTATTATCAGACCGTCGTCGGCGACAACCCCGCGCGTCTGCGCAGTGCGCTCGACATCGCGTATACACGCGCGGACTGCGTGATCACGACGGGCGGGCTTGGCCCCACGAAGGACGATCTGACGAAGGAGATGCTCATTTCCTATTTCGGCTGCACCCCCGTCGAGGATGCGGAGGCACTGCGCCGGCTGGAGAAACGCGCGGCAAAGCGCGGCGTACCGCTCTCCGAGAGCATGCGCAAGCAGGCAACCGTGCCCTCGGGCGCACTCGTCCTCCAGAACGACCACGGCACCGCGCCCGGCGTCATCATCGAGAAGGACGGGCGTGCGTGCGTCATGCTGCCCGGCCCGCCGAAGGAGATGGTGCCGATGTTCGAGACGGCGTGCGCGAAATTCCTGCGCAAGAAGAGCGACAAGGTGTTTGTCTCCATGAACATCAAACTCTACTCCATGGCGGAAAAAGGGCTGCCCGTCGGCGAGTCGCCCGTTGCCGACCGCCTCGGCGCACTTGTTGACGGGGAGAATCCCTCCGTTGCGACCTATGCGAAGGAGGACGGCTGCCTCGTGCGCGTTACGGCGGCAGCGCCGACGCACGCGGAGGCCCGCCGGCTGCTTGCACCGACGCTTGCGTCGGTA
>CALIBA010000340.1 GCA_938045435.1 uncultured Selenomonas sp. | reverse complement strand
ATTTGGCGCACCTCATCCATGAGCATATCAAATTTTTGTGGAATGAGGCTCTGATCACCATCTGAGAGTGCAAGTTCCGGATTACAGTGTACCTCGACGATGAGACCATCCGCCCCAACAGCAACTGATGCGCGCGCAAGTGGTCTAACCAGCTGCCACCGACCAGTTCCGTGACTGGGATCGGCAATAATAGGAAAATGCGTAAGTTCTTTAAGTGCAGCAACAGCATTGAGATCCATCGTATTACGGGTATAATTTTCATAGGTTCGGATACCGCGCTCACAGAAAATGATATTTCCATTGCCGCCTGATACAATATACTCAGCAGCATTCAGCCATTCACTGATGGTTGCCGAAAGACCTCTCTTAAAAAGAACAGGCTTTTTCGCCTTGCCAAGTGCTTTTAACATCTGGAAATTCTGCATATTGCGCGCACCGACCTGCAACAAGTCGGCATATTCAGATACCATGTCAATATCGTCCTTATCTACGATTTCTGTAACAATGCGCAGACCTGTCTTTTCTCCTACCTCACGGAGAATTTTTAACCCATCAAGACCAAGCCCTTGAAAATCATAAGGGCTTGTACGCGGCTTAAATGCTCCACCACGCAGGAACTGAGCACCAGCTTCCTTTACTTTAACGGCAATATCATAAAGTTGGTCATAGCTTTCGACAGAGCACGGTCCCGCCATAATTGCAAGTGTTTCCCCACCGACTGGAAACCCTGCCACATCTACAATCGTATCAGCAGGGTGAAAATCTCGGCTGACAAGTTTATATTTTTCTGTAATACGAACCGTTTTCTCCACACCTTCCATCATATTCATTTCCAGTCTTGCAATACGGTTCTTGTCACCAATGACGCCAATGATAATGCGATCTTCTCCTTTGGACGGATGTGTACGCAAGCCTGCCTGCTCGATCTTTGCAACGACCTGGTCAATATTTTCCTGTGTGGCTCTTGGATTCATAACAACTATCATAGCAAACCTACCTCCGTTATACTTTTATCATGGCAATTTCATCGCAGTTTGGATATTTAGGGCAATCGATGCACTCTTTCCAAACTTTCTGCGGAAGCTCCTCACGGCTGATACGGATAAACCCCAGACGATGAAAAAATTCAGGTTTATAGGTCAGTGTAAAAACTTTCTCAATGCCAAGTGATTCTCCCTCCGCAAGCAAACGGCGAACAATCTCGGCACCAATCCCCTGTCTTATATGTGTGGAAGCAATCGCCATCATACGCACCTCAGCGAGCCTGTCCCACATGATATGCAGTGAGCCGACACCAACAACCTCTTCATGTTCCTCCGCAACAACCATGTCTCTCAGATTCTCATAGAGCGTATTCCGTGAACGTGTGAGCATCTCTCCTCTCATAGCATATCCGTGAATTAAATCGTATATATGCTCAACATCACCAAAACGTGCCTTTCGAAAAATCATCCATCTCACTACTCTCTATGCCACTGCTGCACTCGGGCAAATAAGATTCAACGGACACTTTTCGCAGAGCGGCTTGCGTGCCTTGCAAAGTTGACGCCCATGCAGAATTAACCAATGATGTGCATCGCTCCAATTCTCTCGTGGAATCGCTTTCTGGAGACCTTTTTCGACTTCTAGCGGCGTCTTTCCGACGGCTAGATGAAGACGGTTTGATACCCGAAACACATGAGTATCTACGGCAATTGCAGGTTCATGAAATGCCACACTCATAACAACATTCGCTGTTTTACGCCCAACGCCCGGGAGTTTCTGCAACGCCTCGAAATCTGCCGGAACTTCCCCGCCATACTGCTGTAAAATAATATCACAAGTCTCAAGAATATGCTTTGCTTTCATACGGAAAAATCCACAATCATGAACCGCCGCTTCAAGTTCCTCTTGACCAAGTGCCACAATCGCCTCTGGCGTGTTTGCCTTAAGAAAAAGCCTCCCTGTCACGATATTGACGCGAACATCCGTGCATTGTGCAGACAGAATCACTGCAATCAGAAGTTCAAATGGACTGTTAAAGTGCAGTGCAGGTTTTGCATTTGGATAGGTTTCTTTAAGAATGCGAAGCTGCTCTGCTTTTATTGCTTTTGTTACTCTCATTGCTAATTTGTCATGGAACGCGTCGGTGCAGGGATGCGCCCGCCTCGCGCAATAAACGCGGCTGAACTAAAAGCACTGCGTATAGGAACAATTGGTGAGTAACCTAAAAGCCCACCAAACGATACCCCCTCACCGACTTTCTTTCCAGGAACCGGAATAATCCGTACAGCTGTCGTCTTATTATTCACCATACCAATGGCAGCCTCATCGGCAATGATACTGGCAATCGTCGCTGCCGGGGTATCTCCCTCTATGGCAATCATATCAAGTCCAACGGAGCAAACACAAGTCATCGCTTCGAGTTTTTCAATTGATAGACTGCCGCGCTGCACAGCATCAATCATTCCCTCATCTTCACTCACAGGAATGAATGCCCCAGAAAGCCCACCAACATGTGAACTTGCCATGAGCCCCCCTTTCTTGACAGCGTCATTGAGTAGTGCAAGTGCTGCCGTTGTTCCCGGTGCACCACAGCTCTCAATCCCCATTTCCTCCAAGATGCGTGCAACG
>CALIBA010000339.1 GCA_938045435.1 uncultured Selenomonas sp. | reverse complement strand
AAGGAGAGAAGATGTCAAAAAAATTTCTATATTACAAAGCAATCAACTGGAATGAAATTATGCTGTGTCCATATCGTACACGTGGGAGAGGGCAGGATAATATAGGTTATTTTCTTCGCGAAATTCATCCCAATGGTGTGATTGCAGCAGGGGGGGATGGTACAGTCCACACTGTTGTGAATGCAATGCTTGAAGCAGATATGGATGTGCCGCTTGGGATTCTTGGTAGTGGTACATCGAACGACTTTGCAACTTATTTGGGGATCCGGGGCGATTGGGAAGGATATATTGAACGGATTGCGGCAGATGAGTCCCGCCGTGTGGATCTGGGATTGATTGAAGGACATCGACGGTATTTTATCAATGTTGTCAGTGCAGGTGTACTGACAGGAATTGCCCATGAGGTAACATCCACATATAAGAATGCGTTAGGGCGGATTGCCTACTATCTGAAAGGGATCGGTGAGATTCCGCGTCTGCACACATTTCCAGTCCGTATTTTAGCAGATGGAGTAGTGTATGAAGAAGAAATTTTTCTCTTTGTTATCGCAAACAGTCCTGTTGTTGCAGGGATGAAGCATATTGGTACGAATATTTCTGTGGATGATGGTATGCTTGATCTTCTTGCAGTAAAAAAAACAGGCCTGCCGCAATTTATGTCTGTTGCAGCAGACCTATTTTCGGGTAGGCCAGTGACCGAAAAGGAGAACATTTTACATATCCGTGCCAATACG
Source organism: uncultured Selenomonas sp. (assembly GCA_938045435.1). Classification (GTDB taxonomy): domain Bacteria; phylum Bacillota; class Negativicutes; order Selenomonadales; family Selenomonadaceae; genus Centipeda. The sequence goes on along the minus strand of CALIBA010000339.1, from coordinate 5,249 downwards.
TTTGAAATTCAAACAGAACAAGAGCTTTGCAGTGATTTGGATGGCGAATGCGGACCGCTTCTTCCATTGCGCATAAAGACTGTTCCGCAGGCGCTCTCCGTGTATTGCTGACAACATACTCAGTGATTGCCAAGATAGTGTACAGCAAATTGCTTCGCTGTGCGTCCACTGCGTCCACTGTGCGTCATCTCCCAACGCAGTCCTGCGATGTGCAGTTCTTCGGGCGTGAGTTCAATGCCATTTTGTCTCAGCAGATGGTCAATGATCGCCAGATATTCACTCTGGTTTGGCGTATGATAGTGAATGATAAGACCAAAGCGGTCAGAGAGTGAGACGGTTTCGTTGGCACTGTCGTCGTGATAAAGTTCGTCCTGCTCACGTTCGTGCCATGTTTCGCGCAAGAGATGCCGACGGTTTGAGGTTGCATAGATGCACACATTCGGTGGACACGAGGAGACACCACCCTCGATAGCAGATTTTACTTCTTTAAATTCTGCATCGGAGTCCTCAAAGGATAAATCATCGAGAAAGATGATGAATTTCCTGTTGATATGATTTCGCAGCATATCCATAATGTCGGGCAGTTTTTGAAGCTGCCTTTTTGTTATCTGTAAGAGGCGCAGTCTGCTATCTTCAAACATGCTGATAAGTGCCTTAACTGCTGAAGATTTTCCTGTACCACGCGCACCAACAAGCAGGACATGGTTGGCAGGTTTATCACTTACAAAGGCAAGCGTGTTTTGGATGATTTGTTCCTTTTGCCGCTCATAGCCGATCAAATCATTCATCTGTATCTGTTCAAAGTGTTGGATTCCACAGATGTTGTTTTTATCATCATTCCAACGGAAAGCAGCATATGTGGCGAGATCTCCGTAACCGTATCGCATATAGAATGCGAGAAGCTCTTTGGCATACGCCTTCGATGATTTTACTGCTTTGAGCTGATCCATAAAAGAATCCTGCACTTTATTGTATATGATCTTTGTCGGCAGATAGTCATCTAAAAATGCTGCACTGAGAAATGTGCTGCTCGGTTCAGAAAGCAGTGGGTACAGTAAGGAAATATCATGACAAAAAGCGTTATACAGGCTGTCACCGGGAAACATCCCCGTTCGGTCTATGGTCTCGGAAACAATATTAGGCGTATGCGTTAATGCATAAATGAGATAATGACTGAGCAAATTCCCACTCAGACCGAGTTGTTCTCCCGCCGCAATCAGATGCGCAATACATTCTTCTCGTGCAGATGGAATATGCATATCATCTGAGAGAAAGCGCTGTAGTTTGATCATGATTGGATCCTCTAGCAGCTGGCGTGTGACGAGGAGTTTGGAAAGTTGAATTTGTTTCTTCATATGAATCGCCTTTTTCTAAACGACACAGGACTTTTTATGAGATAAATTGTGGTGAGATGAGAAAGTCGGTACGGGAGTGCGGGGGAATCGGCATTGTCAGAAGACGGAGTTCCGTTGCACGTATATCAAAAGAGAGCATTTGCTGAAGTATTGTGTGCTTCTGATACTGCTCTGTTTTTAGAAAACTTGCTGTTCGTGTAATGATGGGGAGCGTTGTATGCTCTTTTATGGATCGGAGCATGGTTCTGCCGCGTTCGTTGAACGCAAGAGGTCTTACATAAGCTGCGCCTTGTGCATCGAATTTTTCAAGCTGTTCTTTTTGCATATGGAGGAGAATATAGGGGATAAGTCTTGCAATGCGACTGCGTGTATATCGTTTTGTTGAGGTGGATCTGAGGAATGTGTTATAATCTGCTGCCATAAACAGAATGCGGCGTATTCGATTTTCAATCCCTTCAGAAATACCATAAATATGTTGCAGTTCATTCGGAGCCAATGAGAGAAACATATATTTCAAAAGCAACATTAGTGATTCGTGGGAGGGAAGCCCCGTCGAATATAAGACAGATAGGTCATGTAATACAGACGATGTTACGTTTCGTTTGAGCATCTCCCATGGAGGGGGATTCGTGTAAAGTGCATTGCGAATGGACGAGGCACTTGTGATTCCATTGTGCAATACTTTATCGTTATGCGGAATTGTTCTCTGTATGCCAATTGGGTGGATATTCGGTGTTACAGTATGCAGGGCACGTAAGTATTCGATTGCTAGAATATTGTTTGGTGTACGCAGTATGGATTTTGAAATTTCACTATACTGAAGCAGCGCCTGTTCCAATGATACAGCATAGGAATATCCATTTGTGATGTGCTCATGCAGTTGTTGTTGGATTTCTACTGTATCAATTTGATTGGCAATTTTTTGCAGCATTGATAGGTCATCTGTTTCCGTACCAAAGGCTATATATTTGACGATACCTAGTTTTGCAAGTAGGGACACACCACCTCGTGCAAAATCCTGTGCACTGCGGCAGCAAAAAACAAAGGGGATTTCGATGACGAGATCTGCACCACCTGCAACTGCGTGTCGTGCTCTTACCCATTTATCTAAGATAGCTACAGTTCCACGTTGTGTGAAACTACCGCTCATGGCAATGATGATTCCACTTTCTGATGGAAGTTTATGACGTATTTCTTCAATCTGAAAATGATGCCCATGGTGAAAAGGATTGTATTCTGCAATGATGCCAATTACCTGCATATATTTCCCCCTGTTTTTAGGATGCAACTTTTTTTAGTGTAACAAAAAAAATCTATTTTGTGTAGGGGATTTTAGGGAAATACCACATCTTGTATTTTTCTATTGCGAATGCTATACTTAAACGCAAATTTAAGAGAGCTGTGGTAATGTGTTGCTATTTGAGGGGGAAGTGAGGCGAAGATGGGGAGGGCGCGCGTTGTTGTCGCAATGAGTGGTGGCGTAGATAGTTCTCTGACCGCCGCCCTGCTTTTAGAGCAGGGATATGATGTTGTCGGTGTAACCATGCGTCTATCTGATGAGAATCGCGATGCTGATCCCTATAATGACCGGAGTTGCTGTTCGCTGAACAGTGTGGATGATGCGCGTCGTGTAGCGGATGTTTTGGGAATTCCGCACTATGTTATGGACTTTACAGAGCCATTTCAGCGTTCTGTCATTGATTATTTTCTAGATGAGTATCTAGGTGGGCGTACGCCGAATCCATGCATTGCATGTAATCGTTATATTAAGTTTGAGGGGCTTTTGCACAAATCTGAAGAACTTGGTGCGTCCTATGTTGCCACAGGACATTACGCGCGTATTGACTGTGATAGGGGGAGCATATATCGTCTGCGCAAGGGGCTGGATTTAGCAAAGGATCAATCTTACGTACTCTATCATCTCAATCAGAAGATATTAGCACATGTTCTGTTGCCGCTTGGCATTTACAAGAAGGAAGACACGCGCCGTATGGCGGAAGAATATCATCTGCCTGTAGCACATAAGCCAGAGAGTCAAGAGATCTGCTTTGTTCCAAATGATGATTATAAAGCGTATATGAGGAAGAAGCGGCCAGAATGCTGTAGACCTGGAAATATTGTTGACTGCTTAGGAAATATTCTTGGACAGCATGAAGGGCTTGCATTTTATACAATTGGCCAGCGCAGAGGACTAGGTATTGCTGCGCCGACCCCATTCTATGTCATTGCCTTGGACGCCGAACAAAATCATGTTGTTGTGGGGAAATCGGATGATGTTTATGCTACGCAGCTCATAGCAGCAGATATGAACTGGACAATGTGGCACGATTTACAATCTATACGCGAGGTAAGGGCTAAGATTCGCTATGGGAAGCGTGATACTCCGGCACGTATTATGCCTCATTTAAGAGGGAGCGTGTTGGTTCAGTTTTCTGAGCCGCAGAGGGCAGTGACACCAGGACAGTCTATTGTGTTTTACGAGGATGATATTGTATTAGGGGGTGGGGTCATTGATGTTGTAGCGAATGATATATCTGATGCGAGATAGAGAGGTGTTAAAGATGAGCCGTTCTGTAAAAGTAAAAATCGTCTGCGCTTTGATACTAGGCGTGATATTAATGTTCACTGGACTCTTTTGGTATTTTCGCGTCTATACTAAAACACCCAATTATGCACTTAAATCCATTGAGACGGCGTTAGATACACAGGATGTGAAAATGTTCCATCGCTATGTCCGGCTAGATTCTATATTGGATTCCGGCTATGATGAGTTTATGGCTGGAATGATGGAGATGGATTTTAGAAATTCACGTGAAGATTCTGCTGCGCTTGATGATTTTACCAAAATGCTGAAGCCTGCCTTCGCAAAAATGCTGCGAGATGCGATTGATTTGCGCCTATCAACGGGGGAATGGGCTGCTTCTGACAGCAGTATAGGGGATGGAGAAACAGAAAATATTTTGCTGCGCACAGGTTTACAGGATCTCACACTGCGCAGTATCGTTCATCTGTCAATCGATGAGAGTGGACGGACCGCTCTAGCTGATATACTTTCACATCAATCAGAAGCGGATGCGGATTTTACATTTAAGGCTGAACTTATACCATCGGAAAATGGTGATTGGCAGGTCGTTCGTATTCAAAACTTATACGAATACGCTGTGTTCTTAGGGACTGCGCGACGTGCCCATGTGGAACGCTATTTACAAGAGACCGAATCAATCATCGCAAGACATAATCATAGTGTTGGTCTTGCTAAAATACGCCTTTATGGTACGCTGACTGCTGGAGCGCTCGGTAATCAAAAAACACGGGATACAGCACGTACGATCATGGAGCAGGAGATTCTTACAGATTGGCAGACGCGCAGGGAAGAATTATCTTCTGTTCAAGTGCCTCGCACAATGAAGAGTCTTCATCAATTGCGCCTTAAGATCTGTGATCTGCATATTTCTTATGCAGAGGGCTACGCTGCGTGGATGACGGATAAAAATGCAACAACGATTCGTATGGCAGAAAAGAGTCTTCGACAGGCAGAGGTACTTGAACTGGAAGAGACTTTCCTTGTGCAGCGAGCAAAACAATCTTTTGCCGATGAGACGGAGTGATGAGAGGCATATGATGCTTGACTCAAGCAATGACACAGTAGCAATCCTCTATGATATTGAAAACGCTCCCATTGAGATGCTTCAATATACTATTGATAAGGCCCAACGTTATCAACCTTGCCGTATGATTGTTGTTTCCGATTGGGAGGCACATCCGGAACAAAAACGTTGGGATCGTCTGATGGAATCACCGGACTTTACCTTTCGTCAGATTAGCCGGACGTTTTATGGGAAGAACTCGCTGGACTCTGCGCTCTACGATTCGGCGCAAATCCTATATCAGGAA
>CALIBA010000338.1 GCA_938045435.1 uncultured Selenomonas sp. | reverse complement strand
GGGTGTTTCGTTCAAAAATACCACCTTCGTATTTAGCAAGCGCACTTTCATACTGCTTCAAAGCGTCGGGGTGTTTTGACAGCCAATGTATGGGCTTCTGTATTAACTCCGTTTCACTGATTTTTTCGGTCGCCAGATTTCCGTATCGAGTAAAGAGTTTTATTTTCAACTCCTTTACATTTTCAATGTCACACAGCGCAGGAATTTCACAGAGTTCCTTGATAATACGAAATTGTTCTGCCGCCTCAAAAACTCGAAGATTTTCTTTGAGAGCAGTTCTTTTGTTTGGAGCATCGAAGGGATATGCTCCATAAGGGGTCTTGCGATTATAATCGATAGCATACGAATTGCAATACTCTACAATTTTCATACCGCTAAGTCCTGCATTGGTATCCGCAAGAATATCACAGGCATAAGATAAAAACACATCATCTAATTTTGCCATATCACTTCAACACCTCCAATTCTTTTTTCAGCTTCTTCAACTGTGCATTCAGTTCCATCTGCTTGTTCAGTTGCTTTTCGCTTTTGATTTTCTTTTGCAACTTTGCAATCTGCGTTTGAAGAACTTGGCGCTTTTCATCGCGTTCAACGGACTCTTTCAGTGTCTCGCCGAAAGTGGATGCTGCAAGGGCATCTCCGGCAATCTGACGGACAAAGTTTTCATACACACTGTCCACGGACAGACCTTCCAGTTTCAGCGGAAGTGCGTCCTCATCCATCCATTCGGTGGAATAGTAGCGGTTTACCTTAAAAGCTGTGTTGCCGCCGGATTCTTCTTTGTATCCGATGATGGCTTTATACTTGCCCTCATACTCCAGGATGAACAGAATGTGGTACAGTATTTCTTTATCGATCTGGCGTAAAAAGCCATCATCCAAAATCTGACTGTTCAGCTTAACCTCAAACACCTCAAGCTCCGTTACGGCAGTGCCGGGAGCGAGGTTGGTGGTGGAGGCGGCTATTTTATTGCGCCAGTATATTGTCTTTATCTGATCTATGAATACCTTCTTCAGAGCCGGGGTGACTGTAAGGTTATCATAGAATTTCTGTTTGGGAATTCGCTTGTTGAACTCCGTTGATTTTGGTAATCCAAGCATAGAAGGCCTCCTTACTTCACCACAAGGAAACAAATCAGTTCAAAATCATCCAATCCTGAAACATCCGACATGAGGGCGGAAGTGCCGCCTGCGGAGAACAAACTGTCTATATCGCTTTCTTCCTTGGTATCGATGATGGAGTTGATTGCTTCGCTCAACAGTTCGGACAGTTCTGCCATATCCCTGCCGTCATCGGTCTCTGCATTAAATTTACGGCAGAGGTCATGGACTGGTTCGCTCTTGCCGCGGCAGAGCAGCCGCACATCATCCAGCAGTTTCTTCGGGTTCAGATAATCGCAGATGATTTTGCCGTCCATGCTGATATATATCATATAGAACGGATGGATGCGGTTCTGATTGTCGATGTTCACGCTCTTGTTGATATTTTTCAGTACGAAGATAACGCCCTCCGGCAGTTCCTCGGTAGTAGGCACCACGGCATGGAGACCACGAGGCTTTTTATCCATATCGCCATGGGCCTTCACATATTCCAGAAGGTCAAGACGGAATTCATTCAGCCCCAAATCCATAATGGAGATACCTTCAGACATATTCTCGATATCCACCACTTCCTCCTGGAGACGTTTTAGCTGCTGTTTTCTGTATTCCAGGTCACCTTTTTCCTCTGCATTGATGAGGTCATCATCGCCAGTGGAGGTCATAACCGTAATCTTCATACGGGTTTCCACTCTGGCTTTCAGGTTGATGTAGTCATCAAGCGTAAGATCGGGCCAGAAGTTCACAAGCTGAATGGTGTCGTTGGTGCTGCCGATACGGTCAATACGTCCGAAACGCTGAATAATACGCACCGGGTTCCAGTGGATATCATAGTTCACCAGATAGTCGCAGTCCTGCAGGTTTTGACCTTCGGAGATACAGTCGGTGGCAATCAGAATATCAATATCCACCTTGCTGTTCGGCATCAGCACATCCCGCCCTTTAGACTTCGGTGAGAAGCAGGTCAGTACATTATTGAGGGTTGCCTTGAAGCCACTGATTGTGGTCTTGCCATCAATGCTTCCCGTAATCACAGCAGTGTTCAGACCGTATTTCTTTTTCACAAAGGCACTCACATTGTCATAGAGATATTCTGCTGTATCCGAAAATGCAGAGAACACAAGCACCTTTTTATTTTCGGGGTTAATCGGGTTCTCAATTTTCTGAGACAGCAGAGCCAGGAGTTCCTGCAGCTTGCTGTCATGCTGCGGTATAATATCCGCAACCATAAGTGTCAGCAGTTCCAAAACCTCTGCATCCTGCTTCAGTTCGGTGCGCCAGGTCTTATAGTCCATATCAGCAAGGTCGATTTTTACCTTCTTGCCAACGGAGAAATAGTCGGTGTTGCCATCGTCCATATCAAATTCGGACTCCTGCGCCTCGTACATGGTAATATCTGCGGCACCGTATTGTTCAAAACGGTTGATGGCATCAATGGTGCTGTCGATGAGGGCTTTGATTCTCGTCAGTGTCAGCTGGAAAGAATAAACGGAGCTTTCCAGACGCTTCAGAAGGTTAATGCTCATCAATCGGCGGATACCTTGCTCACGGCCACTCTGCGTAAGGTTATCTCCCTTGTTGTGCGTGAGTTCCATATACTTCAGCATCTTACTTGGGAAGATGTAATTGGAAGGCGTATAGATGCACAGGTTCAGCAACATCAGCTGGGTGTAGATTTCATTATAGTTTATCGCGCTCTCCAAATCAGTGAGGCATGGACGCTTGGAAATAGGCGGCAGCCGCTCCGGAAATTTGCCGATTTCCGATGCGTTATAGTATTTTTCAATGTGCTTTCTGGAGCGAGCGATGGTTACGCTGTCCAGCACTTCAAAGAAATCAAAATCAAGAGTGCGGAGCAGTGCATTGGTGGTGCGTTCTTCGGCAGGAAGTTTGCCCCAGGCGTTAAATGCCTTTTGTGCCTGCTTAAAAATATCCTCAATGGATTTCTTGGTGTTCAGCTTGGAATTGATATTTTCCGAATCACCCTCATAGGCAATGGCAAGCTGATTCTTTAAGTCCACAAAGCGGTTATTGACCGGGGTTGCAGACAGCATCAGTACCTTGGTTTTTACACCGGAGCGGATGACTTTATCCATCAGCTTGACATAACGGTTTTCCACCGTGTTGCTGTGAGTGCCGATACCGTTTCGGAAGTTATGGCTTTCATCAATCACAACCAGGTCGTAGTTGCCCCAGTTCAGACGGTCAAGGTCAAGACCGTTGGATGTTCCGCTGGTACGAGAAAGGTCTGTATGGAACAGCACATCATAGTTCAAGCGGTCAGAAGATATGGGGTTATTCACATAGTTGTCTTTATATGTATTCCAGTTCTCAGCCAACTTTTTCGGGCAGAGGACAAGAACGGACTTATTTCGATTTTCATAATATTTCACAACTGCCAAAGCAGTGAAGGTCTTACCGAGACCAACGCTATCCGCCAGGATGCAGCCGTTGTATTTTTCCAACTTGTTGATGATGGCAAGAACGGCATCACGCTGGAAATCATACAGCATGGACCATATTTTACTCTCTTTGAACCCGGTAGCTTCATTCGGCAGTTCATCCTCTGAAATATCATCCAGGAATTCACTGAAAACATGGTATAGCGTCATAAAGTAAATAAACTCAGGAGCGTTCTCATTATAGGCACTGCTAATACTGTCAATGATTTCTTCGGTGACATCCTGCATTTTGTTTTTGTCATTCCACAGAGTTTCAAACAGCTGCATATACTGAGTCGAGAACGGAGCCTCCATACAGTTCACCATGTTATAGCTGTTGTTGCCACGCTCACAGCCGATATCCACAGTGGTGAAACCACCGAGCGGCATATAGGCAACCTGCTCGGCAGAAGCATCCACCGTCATGAAACCGCCCATGTTTTCCCCCGTGGTGTTGGACTTGAAGGTTGCCTTTTTGCGAATCCAATCAGCGCATTCTCTGGCAATTGCCTTCTGGGTCATTTCATTACGTAGCTTGATCTCAAATTCCGTGCCATACAGACTGGTTTCACGGGAAAGACGTGGAATGTAAAACTCCCGCTTTGCCTTGGATGCTTTCTCTGTTGTAAAGGTCGGAGAAGTAAAAATGAACCGGAATTCTTCAACCGAATCAAGCTGTTTCTTCAATTCCTTGTAAGCGTACATAGAGAAACAGGCGGCTGCGATAGAAACCCTGCTGCCCTTGGAAATGGTTGTCACCATATCATCTTTTAAGATTTCTTTTATATTGTCATAGATTTTCATTGGTTTACCCTTCTTTCCGGGAGCCTCAGCATCATCGTACCGGTTGCTCCTTAGACAGACTGTCTTATTTGATTTCCCACACAAATGTGGCAGTGTCGCTCACATCAATATCATCGGGTTCGATGTCAATGGACTTGCAGCCCATCATCGGCATCGCGTCCTCGCAGCAGTCATAGCGGGTGTGGGAGTAGATATCCAGCTCGCCCCAGTTGTAGTCAATCGCAATCAGGTCGCCCATTGTCACATTGGAAGCCTCACAGAAAATTTCGGCTTTCCTTTTTGCGTTGGCTGTTGCGGAGCGGAGCATTTCTTCATTGATTGTCGTAGCGTCCTTGACGGTAAAGGCTACGGATAGCTGCGGGTGGGAAAGGCATCCGGCAATCGCAGAGAGTGCCTGGGACAGTCTTTCCATACTGAAATCAAAGGCGAGTTTCAGATTGTAGGTTACCTCATAGCCTTTGAACACGCTCTTGTAATTTCCGTAGCGGTCTTTTTCCCACTCATAGTCCGTGCGGACATTAAAATTGGTTGTTTTCACAGAACCCTTTTCAAAGCCGATGCCTTCAAGGGTCACGTTCAGATGCCGGATATGCTCGGCAGCCATATCCATCGCTTTATCATAATCCATATGGTTGGATTCCAGGGTCATGAAAAGCACGACATAATCCGGTTTTGTCGACACTTTACCGATGCCTTTTACAGTAATTGTTCTGACCATTATCAATACCTCCATCGTTTTTTCGAGGATATTTAGGATTCCCCATACTCAGTGTATCACAGAAGCTATCCAATATTTGGGACAGTTAATCTTTTATGGTCTCTAAAATGTCCTCGATTGTAACATCCAGTGCTTCGCAGATTCGTAGAAGGACATCTGTCTGGATATTGTCGCCTCTGCCAAGCTTCGCTACGGAGGCGGAACTGATGCCAGCAACTTCCTGCAGGTCTTTCCGTTTCATATTTTTATCAATCAATATTTTCCATAACTTATTGTAACTGATTCGCATAATATACCCCCTGCATCATTGGAATAAATCAAACAGATTCGTGCTTCTCGGATTTTGTTTTTCAATCAGCTGCTCCAGGTATTCTCTTGCTTCAACATATTCTTCCTTGTAAGTGAAGTAGTCGTCATCGATAATGTCCCTAAACGCCTTATACTTTGCCTGATTCATGAAGATGTCCTTTATGGTAAATTCATAGTTACATCCTATGATATCCGGGTCATCAAAGCCCAATTTGTGCGTATATTCCCAAGGAATATCATCTTTTGGAATGGTTTCTCCGTGATATTCCGGGTCATACTGCATATATTCATCATCAAGCTGAACCCACTCCTCAGTCAGAAAATCTTCTTCCTCCGGGAAATCCGAGAAGTAATGGAAGCCTTGAAAACCTTTTACTGAGGCAATAAAGCTGAACAAGAAGGATTCAGATTCATTCTCAGCCGAGTCCGCATCGCCCTTATCATATTGGATAGTCGGATAGATTTTCTGCAAGAACGTCCAGTACCCATCGTGAGCATCACATTCGTCAAACAGCTTTTGCAGGAAAGGAAGGAAAACATATTCCTCGATCTTTTCCGGAATCATATCATACAGCATATTGAAGGTTTTATCCTGGCTAAAGCGAGAACGCTTGTGTTCAAAGACCTCACCAATGGCACCAAGGTTTTTATCTTTCTGTCTGGAGAAGTATAATGCACAGAAGTATTCCTGAAATGAGCGATGTGTAAAATGGTATTTGCGGCTTTCCTGGTACATCAGACACATATTTGATACCAAATCTGTGATAAAGTCAGAAGCTGAAGCCGTATTATGGTCTTTTTTCGGTTCTGCCATATTGGCATAGTATCGTTCAAAATCTTCATCTGTGAAATCAAACTTTTCATCATAATAGGTACGCGCACAAAACTCTGCGAAGTATTCTGAGAACCTGTCAGCGGATACCCCGGTGTTCAACGCCCGCTTGTAGGCTCCCTTAGTTGCATCATGCTTTTGCGAAAGCGTAAGATATGCCTCTCTGTAAAAGATGTGCATTTTAGAGGGCACCTCTGCAAACTGCTCAAAAGTCATCAGCATGATTGTAAGCAGGAGCGGATTTTCTGCAAACTCTCTATGCGAAAAATAAAGGTCTTCATCCAGTTTTTTTCGGAAGGCATCTTTGATAGAAGGGTCGTCTGTGCGGAATTCCAGCTTGTCAATTAGCTGCAAAGCCTGAATCTTGTCAAACGGCTGGAGTTCAAACACTGTAAAGCGATTGAAAGCTACAAAGGACATAGCCGGACGAGAAGAAATCACAAACAAATTGTCGGAATATTTATCTGCAAAGTTATCTAATTTCTTTTCAAACAGCTTTCTGACGCTGCTGTGTATTTCATCCAGACCGTCAAACAGCAATAGACATTTGCCATCTTCCAAAATTCTCTCAAATTCGTCTATATCTTTGTTGCCACCAAGAGAATCAAATTTTTCGTATGCATATTGTGTCAAGTCATCATAAGAATCTTCAAAGTCCTTCAGCGGAATGAAGATAGGTAATTTTTGCACGGTTTCGTATTGTTCAATGCAATCCAAAAGAAGATGCCGCATCATCATGGATTTTCCAAGACCACCGGTTCCGGTAATAATTACAAAGTTTGTGCAATCACTAAGTATATCAGCAGTGACATCGTGAATGTTTTTTCTCGTATATGAGTTTCGTCTGGTGCTGACCTTGTATGTAAGGCGGTTACAAACATAAAAATCATAAAATGGCTTTGGCGTTTCGGAATAAAGCAGGGTTTTTATGGTCTGATACTTTTCCTGCATATTTTCCAGATATTCGGAAAATTCGTCTTCGTTTTCATTAAGACCCAATTCGGCTCCCGTAATAATATAAAGAGGATCACCTGTTAATTCCGGAGCAATATCAGGAAATAATGTGTTATCGTTGTTGTGTTTTTCAGTAGCTTTCAATTGAAAGTGAATTCCAGATGGTATAGGTTTGTCCAAGTCATCCAATATCCACAGAAGCTCCAATAAATCAAAATCTGTGCAGTCATTGATAAATGCGACAATATCCGAGTTCAATACACATGAATCAGAGAGAGCCTTCAAACCATTTTCACACATGGAAACAACTTCATGGATAGGACTTTTCATAGCAAGCGCCTTTTTGAATAGACCATATGCAGTATGTTTCAAGCCGAAATGTTGAGCTGATGTCGCCATGTTGAGTACAAGAATTGGTATCTGCGATACAGCTTCTCTAACACTGCTTAATCCAAGATAGCAATGGATAAAGTACAGGTTGTCCATATAGAACATGGTGAACGGTGTGGCACTGCGACGTTCTGTGGATAAATTATAAGAATCCATGGTTGGGAAATCTTTTAGTGTTAACTTATCAAGAGAACTGCAATTCCATTCAGTAATTGCGGCTGCGATGCTTTCATCTGTATATAGGAATGAAGCATCGTAGGATACGCTAAAAGTGTCATTGCACACATATCTGAAACTGCTTACTCCCATGTTTAGTGCATTTGAAAAGATGGTATGCCCCAGCACTCCGCCCATGGCGATAAAACCTGCTCTGAAATAACTCATCGCAGAGAAATCCTTCATGAATGACTTCATTGGTGGGAAAAGTGAGGTGGTAAACTGACGGACAGTATCTTCGGATAGTTCTTCCGGCATAACTATTGTACGAGCCTCGGCAAAATCCGTGAATTTAAAATTCTGACAATCAAAACCTGTATTTGATTGCTGCATATCTGGATGAATGATTCCGCGCAGCATAACCCTTGCAACAAATTCACCCAGTGAATAGTAATAAAAGTTTTCTTTTTTGTTATTCATCTGGTTCTCCAATCATGAAAAACTGCACCTGCGGGTTCGCATCATTTGGATTGATGACCTTAAACCATGCTATGCAGGCATAGTTTCCAACAGACACAAGGTTGTTTACATAGCTTTGTGAATCCCAATTATCAGACGATGTAAACCCTGTAAACTCTGTGCCATCAATGGTAAAGCGAACCTTAATTTGCAGTGTAAAATCGGGTGCCATTTCAAAACTCATTTGACAGATGGTTCTGACTACATATTTTGCATTTCGATTGCTGCTTAGAAGATAAGCATTCGGATCTTGGTTCAAATCAATAACTGTGGAGTCCCAAGACAAAAATGACTGCTCAATTTCCGTGTTGAGTTTGTTGCTCTTGTAGGAAACCTTTATCCGGGATGGTTTACTATATTCTTCCATATCGTTGGCAGAAGACATAGCACATCTATTCTGTTGTGTTTTATCCGTATTGTGTGCTATTCCCGCATACGGCAAATCGAATACTACTGTAATATTCTCCATTCGACAGAGACCGATATCACAGCTCACTTCTCGCCCGGCACGAGCTTCTCCCTTGGGACCCAACAAGTATTCTAATGTGGCTTTGCATTCCTTGGCCTCGTTAACATTACAAATGATGTAATGCCACACTCCGAGGATAAATGAACTGATGCAGTATTGCTCCTCGTTTAAAATTTCATCTTTACTTACTGCCGTGCCATCGGGGCGGATGAAAAACTCCTGTGTTCCTGGAATATCATCCATATCAAGCAAATCAAGTAACGATGCAACCAGGCGTTTTCCGTGGGTTGGAATGTCGACAGCATATTTACTTAACAGCGCGATCATTCAATTTATCAAGCTTGGATTTAGAAGCCACTTCTTGATAGTTATTTCTTACTCTGCTGTCAAACAGATTGACGGTTTCATCGTATGTCAAACGCACAGAAGGCGTGTCTGATTCTCGGCAATTCTTGTATTCTGTTGTAAAAGTATTGAATGTGCGTCCTTCGGTAGGTCTGATAAAATTCGAAACAGTTATTTTTAGTAGTTTTTCAAAAATATCGGGGTTATTTCGACCGTCACCCTTTCTTCCGTTACTACGGGTTGTTTGTCTTTTTCCTTTGGCGTCCAACAACAGCACAAGGAATGTGCCGCCGCAGAGACGCAAATTTCTTTGATTGGCTATTGCTTTTCTCCTTTTTTTATAAAAATGTCACTGCTGACGCTATTGAGTGTGGCTGTCTGTTGCATGACAGAACACTGTCCTTATGATTGGTCTCAGAGGGTAAAACCTCTGGGGCTTTTTCTTTATGTATAACTTTAGGTTGTGGATATAGTTGCACTTCCTACATTATATCACAAAACACGACAAAATACAAGAAGATAAATCAAGCGAATGTAAATTTTTTATGTCGCAAAATTATTTTTATCTTTCAAAATACGATATGTTACTTCATTTAATGCAACGGACAGGTATTGGGACGGTTTAGGTGAAAGGACAAAAGCCTCCATATAAAAGGTACACAGCCGACCTTAACGGCTGACAAATAAATATCGGTTGTCTGAGTGCGCAATTAGACAAGGGATACACATACCGCTTTTCACGGCTCCTCCGGGAGTCCTGGGAAGAGGTGCATGGGTAGCCTTATCTTGTTGCGCTCTTTTTTCGTAAAAGGCACCCTTGCGTAGCTGTGTAGACCTGTCTTTCCGCTCAGACGGAAAGGACAATCTATGAAGATCAGAATCCGCTACGAAAGTGAAATTCAGAAACTGGAGGTCGACCGTGACGAGATGTGGGTATCCCTCTCACTCGGCAGTACCGAGGGACTTACCAACTGCGAAATGGAGAAACGCATCCAGGAGATGGTTGACGAAATGTTTAACCGCCCGGATTACAACAACTGGCACAAGCATGACCGCCACAGCGATGCTACAGCTACGCCGAAACGTCTGGATAACAAGAAAGGCGGTATTGTCACCAAAGATACAGAGAAGGACAAGCCTGCCGAAAACACCATCAACCTATTCCCGGACTTCACCGATGAGGAGAACCAAGACAGTCAATATGAAGAGGAAGCAATCTGCCAGTTGCTCCGTCAGCATCTGAAGCCAGACCAGGCAGAACTGATTATCCAGATACATATTAAAAAAGTACCCAAGCAGGAATATGCCGAGAGCCTGGGCATCACACCGAGTGCTGTTTCCCACCGCCTTGAGACCGCTGAGAAGAATTTCAAAAAAATATTTCCCACACCCTCAAGTTTCCGCCGCTCCCGTGGCTACTAAGTAGAGGGTAGCACAAAGCACTCTCGGAAAGGAACCAAGACAATGAAGCATAATTTGAAAATCAGTGTTTCAAAGAACCCGCAGCCGGACGGCATCTTTTCCTGCCGCAGCATCTGTCTCAGAGAACGCCTTCTGCGTTTCCTCTTTGGCGAGAAGCAGAAAATCACCATCCTTGTTCCCGGTGATTCGGTAGAGGAAGTCGTCATCTGCAATGTCAAGGAAGGAGGAAGACAAAATGAGTCGTGTTAAATTGATGCTGTATGTTATCGATGATGTGTGCAATGTGGCAGAGAGCTTGCAGAATCTTGCCGCCAGTCTGAAAACCCTGGTACAGGCAATTGGTCTGGACGAACAGCCGAAATTGCCGAAGACGGAGGTCAAGGCAGTCTCCGTACCGAAAGCGGAAACTCCACAGGAGGAAAAGCCACCGACACTCGCAGCGGTTCGTGCCGTGCTTGAGGAAAAATCCCGCAGTGGAAAAAATGCCCAGGTAAAGGAACTGCTCATCAAGCATGGGGCCGAAAAGCTGTCGGAAATCAATCCGCAGGAATACAAGTCCCTGCTTGCCGAAGTGGAGGTGCTGTGATGGGAAAACACGCATTACTGTCTGCATCTTCCTCGGAAAGATGGCTGAACTGCCTACCCTCCGCGCGTGTGTGCGAGGGGTATGAAGACAAAGGCAGTGACTATGCCGCAGAAGGAACCGACGCACATACCTTGTGTGAGAGCCGCTTAAAACAGTCACTCGGACTTCCTACACAAGACCCAGTGGAGAATCTCTCCTGGTACAACAGTGAAATGGAGGATTGTGCCTGTGGTTATGCCGATTATGTGACAGAACTTTTGGAAACCGCAAAGCAGACCTGCCCTGACCCGGTGGTCATGATTGAACAGAGGGTCAACTTCTCACGCTGGGTCAAGGAAGGGTTCGAAACCGCTGACTGCATTATCATTGCAGACGTGATGATGAACATCGTGGACTATAAGCACGGGAAAGGTGTTGAAGTCAGTGCAGCAACCAATCCGCAGATGATGCTCTATGCACTGGGTGCCCTTGAGGTCTTTGACGGCATCTACGATATCACTGAAGTCCGCATGAGTATCTATCAGACGAGAAAAAACAATGTCAGAGTTTGCGTCATGGACAAAGACAGCCTTCTGGAATGGGCACACAATGACCTGGTCTATAAAGCAAAGCTGGCCTACGAGGGCAAAGGCGACTTCAACTGCGGTGAATGGTGCCGTTTATGTAAAGCAAAGGCTGAATGCAGAGAACGCGCTGCCGCCAATCTGGAACTTGCAAAATTTGAGTTCAGAGAGCCGCCACTCCTTGATGATACCGAGATTGCAGATATTCTCGGAAAGGTCGATGCCCTGGCAGCCTGGGCAGCCGATGTGAAGGAGTACGCTTTGCACAAAGCTATCGGCGGTCAGAAATGGCCGGCTGGAAGCTCTGCGAAGGACGCAGCAACAGAAAGTATGTCAGCGAAGATGCCGTTGCACAGGCTGTGCTTGCTGCCGGATATAACCCCTACGAGGAGAAACTCCTGGGTATCACCGCAATGACAGCCGCACTCGGTAAAAAGAAGTTTGCCGAAATTATCGAAAGCCGAGGTCTGATTGAAAAGCCGCAAGGAAAACCCGCACTGGTTCCCATGTCGGACAAGCGTCCGGCTATGAATACCGCAAAAGAAGATTTTATTGAAGAATAAGGAGGACAACACTATGTCAAACAAGATTTCTAACCCCATGAAAGTCATTACCGGTCCTGACACCCGTTGGTCTTACGCCAATGTCTGGGAAGCAAAAAGCATCAACGGCGGCGCACCGAAGTACAGCGTCAGCCTCATTATCCCGAAGTCCGACACTGTCACTGTCAACAAAATCAAGGCCGCCATTGAAGCCGCCTACCAGGAAGGTCAGGGCAAGCTGAAGGGCAACGGCAAGACCGTGCCTCCCCTCAGTGTACTGAAGACCCCTTTGCGTGACGGAGATCAGGAACGCCCTGATTCCCCTGAGTATGCAGGCTGCTACTTTATCAATGCCAACAGTGCATCCGCACCTGGTATTGTGGATGCTGACCGCCAGGAAATCGTTGACCGCAGCGAAGTGTACAGTGGTGTATATGGCAGAGCCAGTATCAACCTGTATGCTTTCAATTCCAACGGCAACAAAGGCATTGCCTGCGGTCTGAACAATCTCCAGAAGATTCGTGATGGTGAGCCTCTTGGTGGAAAGAGCCGTGCCGCAGATGATTTTGCAACCGATGCGGATGAGGATTTCCTTGCCTGATTTGAATGCACAGTAACCCAGGGGGACGGCGCAGTTTTGCGCTGTCCCTCTTTTGAAAGGAGACGCCATGAAAAACCTGGAAATTGATATTGAAACATTCAGCAGTATTGACCTCTCCAAGTGCGGTGTGTACAAGTATGCCGAGGCGGCGGATTTTGAGATACTGCTGTTTGGCTACAGCATAGATGGCGGTGAGGTTTCTGTAATTGACCTTGCTGTAGGAGAATGTATCCCACCGGAAGTGCTGGATGCACTTACTGATGATTTTGTTACTAAGTGGGCATTTAACGCTGCTACTGAGCGTATTTTAAATCGTATTGATATAGCTAATAACTATAAAAAATATGGTGATGTAGCCGGTGGAGGATATATATGGCATACAACAGGCTCAGGTAAGACACTTACATCATTTAAGACTGCAAGGCAAGCTTCATTACTGCCTTATATAGATAAGGTGTTGTTTGTTGTTGACCGTAAAGACCTTGACTATCAGACAATGAAAGAATATGACCGTTTTGAGAAAGGTGCGGCAAATAGTAATACTTCTACAGCAATACTAAAGAAGCAGTTGGAAGACAGCAATGCACATATTATTATTACCACCATTCAGAAACTGGCGACTTTTATCAAGAAAAATAAAGAACATGAAGTCTATAATAAGCATGTGGTTATTATATTTGATGAATGTCATAGAAGTCAATTTGGTGATATGCATGCAGCTATTGTAAAAAGCTTTAAAAAGTACCATTTATTCGGATTTACAGGAACTCCGATTTTTCCTGCAAATACCGGAGGGGTTAGCAAGTCACAGTTTTTTACAACTGAGCAGACATTTGGAGATCAACTTCATACATATACGATAGTGGATGCAATTAATGATAAGAATGTTCTACCATTTAGGGTAGACTATGTAAAGACTATGGATTTAGGTGAAGATATAGATGATGAGCAGGTGTGGGATATTGCACGTGAAAAGGCAATGATGGCACCTGAAAGAATAAGGCTTATTACCGAATATATATTAAACAACTTTGACAGAAAGACATATAGAGGTGATAAAACTTATATTTATAATACACTTACCAATATTTCCGATGTTGCATCCGGTAAAAAGGGTGCAGTAGAAGGGATAAAGCAAAAACAAAGAGTGAGCGGATTTAACTCGATTTTTGCTGTGGCTTCTGTTCCTATGGCAAAATTATATTATCAGGAATTTAAGAAACAGATGGAAGCGGATCCTACTAAGAAATTACGTATTGCAACTATCTATAGTTATGGTGCAAATGAGGATGATTATGACGGAGTGATAGGTGGAATTATTGATGAGGAAAATTCGGAGGATACATCTGCACTGGATAAATCATCAAGAGATTTTTTGGAAGATGCTATTAAAGACTATAATGAGATGTTTCATACGAATTATTCAACAGACAGTGACAAATTTCAAAATTATTATAAGGATGTTTCACTTCGTATGAAGAATAAGGAACTGGATTTATTGATTGTGGTAAATATGTTCCTTACAGGTTTTGATGCAACCACATTAAATACATTATGGGCAGATAAGAACCTCAAAATGCATGGATTGATTCAGGCATTTTCAAGAACAAACAGAATTTTGAATTCTATTAAGACCTTTGGAAATATTATTTGTTTTAGAAATCTTCAAAAGAGAGTAGATACTGCTATTTCTCTTTTTGGTGATAAAAATGCAGGCGGTATTGTCTTGATGAAGGGATTCAAAGATTATTACTATGGCTATGAGGGTGTAGACGGTAAATTATATACCGGATATGTGGACATGATAGAGGAACTTATATCAAAGTTTCCGCTTTCAGAGCCTAGAATCATAGGTGAGCAGAATCAGAAGGATTTTATTGCTTTATTTGGTGCTATTCTTCGTATGAGAAATATATTATCTGCATTTGATGAATTCTCAGGTCAAGAAATAATTACTGAAAGAGATTTCCAGGATTACCTTGGAAGATATCAGGATTTGCGCGATGAATGGAATGAAAAGCGAAAAAAGGGTGAAAGCACTGATATTATTGATGATATCGTATTTGAAGTTGAGCTTATCAAGCAGATAGAAATAAATATTGATTATATTCTTATGCTGGTTAATAAATATCATGACAGTCATTGTGAGGATAAAGAAGTACTTATTACAATTAAAAAGGCTATTGATTCAAGTCCTGAGCTTCGTAGTAAAAAGCTTCTTATTGAGAACTTTATTTTAGGAATCAATGATGTTGATGACATTATGTCTGAATGGAGTGATTATGTAAATAAAAATCGTGAAGAGGAGATTCTTCAGATTATTGACGAAGAAAAGCTTAAAGGAATTGAAACCAGGAAGTTCATTGAAAATGCATTTCGTGACGGTGAAATCAAGACTACAGGAACAGAAATTGATAAGCTTATGCCGGCGGTATCTCGTTTTGGAGGCGGAAGTCGAGCTGCTAAAAAACAGGCAGTCATTGATAAGTTGAAATCTTTCTTTGAAAAGTATTACGGTATAGGTGGATCATTTGCTGATGAGAAGCCAAAGATTGTGAATTACGATATAGACAGTCAAAAATATCTGGGTAATGTTGCAGAGAAGTTGGACTAATTGGGGTGAGGCGGTTGCCTCACCCTTTTTACATTCTCCTAATTTCCGCTTGCAGCATATTTCCGACCAAAGATGCAAAATTATCAAGCGATTTTACTTTTACAAAACTTCTGCCGAAGATTTTTTGAACATTTAGTATATCGGCATCATCACCGGTAAAGGCGCAGAGTACATAGATATTTTCAAGTTTAGCTCTGTGAACAAGCTCGGTCATATCCTCTATTGCAATATCTCCACTGTAGTTGGTGGATTTTTGACTTACCTCCATTATATCATTGGGTTTGACATCGGTGAGCCAGATTACCACTCTATGGGTGGCTGTATTTTCTCTCATCTGACATAATATGGCATTTAGAGCCAAACCGTCTCTATTTGCACCTGTAGTAAAGAATCTGAATATTTCTTTGTTTTTTGAGCTTTCACTATAATTGCGATAAAGATTCATTACAGTATATCCGTTCATAGATGAATATCCCCACACTCTTACAGGAACATGGCAGTTATCAAGAGCTTTGGCAATAATATATCCCTGTGCGGAAACTGTATCCATACGATGTATCTGTGAGGCGGAGGCGTCAAGTAAAATATCGACACTGATATTACCGCTGCCCTCAACGACTTGTTTTTCAAAAATCTTATTGTTATTAAGATATAGAGCCTTCCAAACAAGAGAAGGTTTAAGTTTTCCGGTCTTTGAGCAGACGGCGGTAGGCTCCAGCTGTGTAAGAAGAGCGTTTTTTATTCTATGAGTAAGCTCGGAAATTGCCGCATTATTTATTTTCATATTTGAAAAGAATGCAGCTTCATTTTTCTCACGCTGTTTTTTCATTTCTTTTCTCATTTTGGCGGCAAAGCCCGTGACTTTTTCTTCATCCTCACCTCTTGTGAAAAATATTCGAGTACCTAAGTGATTGCCGGTACAACATTCTCTTTGAATTTTTTCGGAAGTTTTATCATCATATATGGATTTGCCGAAATAACTGCTGATATATTTTCTAAGTCCTTCCTCCGTGACTCGGTTGAATTTTTCGGAGTCGGTTTCAAAAGCTGAGGTATCAGAACCTCCTTGATTTTCCACATAGCCTACGACAAGTTTTTTTGCGCCTGATATTTCACTTGATACTCCGGCTTTTTTTCCAAAGAAGAGTCTTGGGATGGGTATTTTAAACTTTCGTTTTTGTCCCTTTGAACCGACTCCCGGAAGATAGGTAAAATACTTTGCCAAAGTGGATGAAAGACTTTTTATAAAACCTTCCGTATCAACATCTCCTGAGATTTCCAGCTCATCAAGAAGTTTTCTGTCCACAAGATCCGGAAGTCCGCTGTCCTCTCCTATGGATGTTTTATAATGTCCTTCAAGTATCCATCCCTCTCTGCTTTCTGCTATACTTGGCATAAATTCACGAAGCTTTTTTTTGCAATATTCCATTCGCAAAAGCAAAAGCCCCGGTCTTTTATCTTTTTCCTTTTCAAAGGTGGTATTTTCAAGTGCAATCCAAAATAATGCCTCATAGGTACCCTGACCGACTGTTTCATGAAAGGTGTTATAAAATTCTTTCAGCCTTTTCCAGTTAAAATGGGCATAGCTGCTTCCAAGTATGGTATTCCAATATAAATCCGCTTTTGCATCATCATCATACATACGAAAACCTACAGAAACATTGTAATTTCCGGCTGCATTCCAAATCATATTTGCAGCCCTCTTTTTTTCAAATTCTGTTAAAATCATGAAAAAATATTCTCCCCCGGAAGGCTCTCGGGCAGTCTGGCATTTACAATATCCAGTACCAGCTGTCTTTCATATTCATCAAAGCATTTATTGATAAGTCCCATTTCAAGCGCCTTTGTCACCTTTAGACCTTTTTTCATCATACCTATACATGAGATAAGACCTCTTAAATCAAGACTTCTTGTGGATATTTCACCACCTTCTCCCTTTTTTCTTATTTCATCAAAAAGAGAGGTGAACTGTGAGATATACTCGGGTTTTAATGTAGGATATTTATCCTTTATAAGTTTGCTTAGGTTTTCCCCTGTTATAACAGGCATATGAAGTACCATAAATCTGGATGCAAGTGCTTCATTCATCTCCCTTGTACCGGCATATCCATAGTTCATGGTACCGATAAATCTGGTAGCTTCATGGAGATTTATCCTGTCATATCCGGGTAAATCGATAACACGCCTAAAGTCAAGCACCGCATGAAGTACGGCAAGGGATTCGTTTTTTGCCATATTTATTTCATCCAGTACACCAAAGCCGCCCTTTATTGCGCAATTTAATACAGGGCCTTTTCTTAATTTTACTTCTCCATTCTCAAAGGTATCCGAACCTATAAGGGATGACGCATCGGTATTTATATAAAGCGATATATCCCATTCGGGACGAGCAAAGGCTGTGGCAAGATTCTCAGCCAGTACATTTTTTCCTGTAGCCTTTGCGCCGTCCAGTAAAATATTTTCACCTGCGATTATCGCTGTAGCCGCCTCCTCCCAGATTTCTTTTCCATAGTAGAGATAGGACTCTTTTGGAATCCTTTGTTCTTCTTCCTTTTCAAGCTTATAAAACTTGCGAAATGAAATTATTTCTGAAATTATTTTATCTGATATATTTTCCTGTTTTAAAAATTCTAAAATTTCCATAGTATCCTCTGTTTATTTTTATTGATTTATGGGTAAATATATTTACCTCAAAGGTATAGAATTGTTTCATAAAAAAACGACAATTCTAAAAAACTCCCAAGACAGTATTATATTACAACTGTCTTGGGAGTAGCAATAATTTATTATGCCGGATCTGCAGGAGTGGTACCGCCTTTTTTACCTCTCCAAAGAATAAGGACTGCATAAACAGCAGCAACAACTGCACCGCCTATATAAGCAACACCCCAGCTTTGTCCAAAGCCAAGCTTTGCATTTAAGATATAGCAGGCACAAATATATGTGTAGAACACTCCGGGGATGAGAGTCATCCACGCCCATTTTACTTTGTTATGTATAATCAGATAAATGCTTGCCGCAGCAAGAGGGAAGAGTGCCATTGTCTGGTTTGACCATGCAAAATATCTCCATAAGATATTAAATCCCTTAGGATCAACCTTTGCCCAAACAAGAATTCCGCCTACTATAATAAAAATAGGTAATGCAAGGCTAAGTCTACGAGGATTATTATCCTGCTTGATGTGGAATGTATCTGCAATTGTAAGTCTGAGTGCACGAAGCGCTGTATCTCCTGAAGTAACAGGTAGTATAATAATACCGATAAGTGCAACCGCTCCACCTACAGGACCGAGTGCCTTTCTGCAAAGTACACCGACAACACTGGTAGGAGAAATAGCAACCAACTCTCCACCCTTTTGAATCATATACTGCCATACGCCCTTATCACTAAGTTGCATTGTGATACCGCCGTTTGCAGCTGTAAACTGAATCAATGCCATTGTACCGGCAGCCCATACCATTGCGATAAAGCCCTCAACAACCATCATATTGTAGAAAGTCATACGACCGTCTTTTTCACTCTTTATTGTACGCGCAACAAGAGCTGTCTGAGATGAGTGGAATCCTGAAAGGATACCGCAGGCTACAGTAACAAAGAAAATCGGAACAAAATGTCCCGCTTTGAAGTATGCGGCATAGTCAAATGATGTTGTTGCCCAATTACCCCAGACCTCTACAAGCGGATAATGGAAAATAACCATTGCGGCAAATACACCGATTGCCGAGAATACAAGGATTGCACCGAATATAGGATATACTCTTCCTATAATCTTATCGATAGGGAATACTGTTGCAACCAAGTAATAGATGAAAATAACTCCATAAATAACCCAGGTTGAAACCTCTGTAGGAGCACCGCTGAAACCAAAAACCTGAGTTGCGGCGATATCACCCGGTGTATAAATGAATACGGTACCTACCAATAGAAGCAATAAGCATACAAATGCATCATATATCCAGAAGACTGTTTTATTGGTATATTTACGAACCATTTCAGGCATTTGAGCACCACCGTCTCTGGTACAAATCATTCCGGCAAAATAATCGTGAACCGCACCGCCGATTACATTACCTATCGGTATTGTAAGGAGTGCAATAGGTCCGAATAAGATACCCTGGATCGGTCCAAGGATAGGTCCGGTACCTGCGATATTGAGCAGGTTGATTAAAGCATTTTTCCATGTTGGCATAGGAACATAGTCAACGCCGTCCTGTCTGGAAAAGGCGGGTGTTTCTCTGTCATCAGGCTGGAAAACATGGTCACAAAGGCGTCCCATAATAAATCCACCTACGATCAGGATAACAAGACCAATCATAAATGTTGCCATAGAAAATTCCTCTCTTTCTTTCTATGTTAAATTGTTGTATATGTAAAGATACTACTTGTTAATATTTTTTTCAATATTTTTTTAATAAAACATCAGAGAGAGTTATTATAAAAATAAAAGAAATACATGACATTTTATCTGTAATTAATTAAAGAATAATTAAATTATTAAGATAAATATGGTTAGCAACAGCTAACTGTGTTAATATAAGCATAACGATTAATTATCATCAGGAAAGGTTAAATTTGTGAAAATAGGAGAAATTTTAATAAAAAAAGGAGAGAAGAAAAAGTTTAAAACCGGTTATATAAGCGGTGTGATTTTTTGTGGTAAAAATGAAGGTAAAACTCTTGTAATAACAGCCGGAGTACATGGTTGTGAGTATGTCGGAATAGAGACTTCACTAAGGCTTATAAATGAGCTTAATCCAAAGAAAATGTCAGGGAATATCATTATTTGTCCTATTTTGAATACGGACGGATTTTATAATGGTGTAAAGCAAATCTCCACAGTGGACGGAAAAAATTTAAACAGAGAATTTCCGGGAGATAAGGAAGGCAGCATTACTCAAAAAATTGCCCATGATGTGGAAAAGTATCTATATCCATTGGCTGATTTTATAGTGGATTTGCATGGTGGAGATATAAATGAAAGCCTTACACCTCTTATATTTTTTCCATACGCTTCGGGAGAGGAGATAAAAAGCTATGTAGGAGATATAGCCTCAAGAATGAATGTGGATTTTAGAGTGGGTTCGTATGCAAATAACGGTCTCTACAGCTATGCCGCAAAGAAAGAAATTCCCGCAATGCTTTATGAAAGAGGTTCTAAAGGTCTATGGAGTGAGGCTGATGTACTTGCTGAAAAAGAAGATCTTTACAGGCTTATGGAGATGCTTGGAATATTAAAAGAAGGTTATGATATAAGTATAAATAAAAATCAAAAAGAAATAGTGAAGGCTGAATATGTGGAATCAAGGAGTGAGGGGCTGTGGTATCCACATGTTAAAAAAAGTGATAATGTAAAAAAAGGTGAATTGCTTGGGATTTTAAAAGATATTGAAGGGAATATCCTGCAAGAAGTCAGGGCGGAGTTTGATGCCCGGGTTTTATACTATACCTTATCCTTAGGTGTAAGACAAAATGATGCTTTAATAGCTTATGGAAGAGAATAAAATACTTAAAAAAATCATATCATGCTCTAAAACACTTGACAAAGTTCTATTGCAAAATTAAAATACTTTGAGTATCAAAGTATTTTTTTGCTTTGATGAAAGTCTTATGAAAGGGCTTATAGAAGATGAAGATAGCACTTGCAGGAACTGGCTCAAAACTGCCGTCTAAGATTTTAACAAATGATGATCTTAGTAAAATCGTAGATACAAGTGATGAATGGATCAGTCAAAGGACAGGTATCAAACAAAGACATATTATAGGTGAGAATGAGAACCTTGTAAGTCTGGCGTTTGAAGCGGGAAGAGATGCATTAAAAGCCGCAAATATTAAGGGCGAAGATTTGGGACTTATAATAGTGGGAACATCTACTCAGGATAAGAGACTTCCAAATACCGCTTGTGAATTGCAACCGCTTTTGGGAGCAAAGGACTGTGCATGTATGGATGTAAGTTCAGCATGTTCGGGATTTATATATGCACTGAGTATTGCATATTCCATGATGAATACTTTGGATATAGAGCATGCTCTTGTTATCGGCGGAGATGTACTCTCAAGAGAAATGGACTGGACCGACAGAACCACCTGTGTACTGTTTGGTGACGGTGTGGGAGCGGCGGTACTTAAAAGATCGGATATAGAAGAGGGATTCTTAAGTTTTGATATCGGAGCCGACGGAAGTAAGGGGTTTGCACTATATGACAATTCCTATGGTGATGACAGGTATATAAGAATGGACGGACAGGAAGTCTTTAAATTTACTGTCAGAACAGTGCCTCAAAGCATTGAGAATGCGATTAAAAAGGCAGGAGTACATAAGGATGATATAGATGTATATCTTTTACATCAGGCAAATTTAAGGATACTTGAGGCTGTATCAAAAAAGCTGGATATACCTCTTGAAAAACTGCCGCATAATCTTGAAAACACAGGAAATACTTCAGCCGGAAGTGTACCTTTACTGCTGGATGAGGTGATAAAAAAGGGCATAGCAAAAAAGGGAGATTTGATTTTGTTATGCGGATTCGGAGCAGGTTTAACCTGGGGAAGTTGTGTATTAAGATTGTAATTATTTACAACTTATATATAAAAAATAAAAAGCCGTGGGCTTAAAGAATGGAGAAAATTATGTCAGAGAAAATGAAATCAATTATTGCAGAGCAGCTAAATATCGATGCATCAGAAATCAGCCTGGAGTCAAGCTTTAAGGATGATTTGAATGCGGATTCACTTGACCTTTTCGAGATGGTAATGGCACTTGAGGACAATTACGGTGTTGAAATACCTTCTGAGGATTTAGAGAAGCTTTTAACTGTAGGTGATGTGGTAAATTACCTTAAGGATAAGGGCGTAGACAATTTATAAAAATAAAAAACGCCTTCTTTAGGCGTTTTCTTAAAAAGGCAGAGGAAATTAATGCAAACAGATATAACAAAGTTATTAGGTGTAGAATATCCGATAATTCAAGGCGGTATGGCATGGGTTGCCGAGCATAACCTGGCAGCCGCTGTAAGTGCCGCAGGAGGTCTTGGTTTAATCGGCGGAGCGAATGCGCCGGCTGATGTCATAAGGAATGAGATAAGAGGGGCGAGAAAGCTTACAGATAAGCCTTTTGGAGTAAATGTAATGCTTATGTCGCCACATGCGGAAGAAATCGCCAAAGTAGTGGTGGAAGAAGGTATAAAGGTAGTTACTACCGGTGCAGGTTCTCCTGAAAAGTACATGAAAATGTGGAAGGAAGCCGGAATAGTTGTAATTCCGGTTGTTGCAAGTGTTGCACTTGCAAGGAGAATGGAAAGATGCGGAGCCGATGCAGTGGTTGCCGAGGGTACTGAAAGCGGCGGACATATAGGCGAGGCTACCACTATGACCTTGGTACCTCAGGTAGCGGATGCCATAGATATACCTGTAATTGCCGCAGGAGGTATTGCTGACGGCAGAGGTCTGGCGGCTGCGCTTATGCTTGGTGCAAAGGCGGTACAGATAGGTACAAGATTTGTAGTGGCAAATGAGTCCATAGTGCATGAAAACTATAAAGACAGGGTAATAGCTGCAAAGGATATAGACTCGGCTGTTACAGGAAGAAGCCACGGACATCCGGTAAGATGTCTTAGAAATGCAATGACCAGAGAGTACACTAAGCTTGAGGCTGAGGGAAAGAGCTTTGAGGAACTGGAGTATCTGACTCTTGGAACTCTCAGAAAAGCTGTAATGGAAGGTGATACCGTAAACGGAACCGTTATGGCAGGTCAGATAGCAGGACTTATAAATAAAAAGCAAAGTGCAAAAGAAATAATTGACGAGATAATAGCTGAGGCAGGTAATCTTTTAAAGAATGCAGGGAGCTTGGTATAAATATGAAGATAGCATTTTTATTCCCGGGACAGGGAGCTCAAAAACAAAATATGGGCAAAAGTTTTTATGAAAATGATGCGGATTCAAGAGCAGTTTTTGATAGTGTAAAGACTGTAACGGGAATAGATGCATGTGATCTGATTTTTAAGGAAAATGATGAATTAAATAATACCAGATTTACACAGATAGCCATGGTGGCAACAGGAATTGCCATGTTAAAGGCTATAGAAAAAACAGGGCTGAAGGCTGATATATGTGCAGGGCTGAGCCTTGGAGAGTATGAAGCACTGTATCTTAGCGGTGCAATAAATGAAACTGATGCAATTGCCATAGTGAATAAAAGAGGTCGGTATATGTCTGAAATAAAGGGCGGTGCCATGAGTGCGGTGCTCTCACTTTCAAATGAGACTATTAAAGCCATAGTGGATGATATAGAGGGGTGTTGGGTGGCAAATTATAATTGCCCCGGTCAGACCGTAATATCAGGAACAACGGAGGCTGTGGCTCTTGCCGGTGAAAAATTAAAGGAAGCCGGTGCAAAGAGAGTATTGCCGCTAAAGGTAAGCGGAGCTTTTCATTCCGGACTGATGAAAGAAGCCGGTGACAAACTGGGAAAAGTACTTGATGATATCGAAATAAAAGATATACGGATACCTTATGTGGCAAATATCAATGCAGAGATTGTCACAGATAAGAATGATATAAGGAAAAATTTGATAGAGCAGGTATCGGGAAGCGTGCATTTGGAACAGAGCATTAGAAAAATGATTGAATGGGGAGTGGATACCTTTGTGGAAATCGGTCCCGGAAAGACAATGGCGGGCTTTGTTAAAAAAATTGATGCCGATGTAAAAATATTCAATATTGAAGAATATGAGGATATTGAAAAAGTTTGTAGTCAGATTTTGGAGGCAAAATGAAAAGATTAGAAGGCAAGACAGCATTGGTAACAGGTGCGGGCAGAGGTATAGGTGCAGCTATAGCAAAAAAACTTGCCGCTGACGGTGCACTTGTATATGTAAATTATGCGGCATCCAAAGAGGCTGCAAATGCTGTGGCAAAAGAGATAGAAGATAATGGCGGAAAGGCTTTGCTTTGCCAATGTAATATATCGGATTATGACAGCACAAAGGAGATGATTGAAAATATTATTTCAAAAGAGGGTGCTATTGATATATTGGTAAACAATGCCGGAATTACAAAAGATAATATAATGATGAGAATGAAACCGGAAGACTTTGATGTGGTAATAGCTACCAATCTTAAGGGTACTTTTAATACCATGCAGGCGGTTTCAAAGTATATGATAAAGAAAAGAAGCGGAAGAATAATAAATATTTCTTCTGTAAGCGGTGTTATGGGTAACGCAGGTCAGATAAATTATGCGGCATCAAAGGCGGGAGTTATCGGTATGACAAAGA